>JAEEKN010000048.1 GCA_016282435.1 Lachnospiraceae bacterium
ACTTGTGGTCGTGTATCCTGTTTGAGTATCCATAGCTGCTGCCCTGATGGTATATCTTCCTTCATCCACATCACTGTCAACATGATAATATGTATAAAACTCATCCCATGTATAAGCTGGTATGAACTTCCCGCTTTCCGTATAAACATCAAAAGGAAATGATACCTTGACATCAGTATCGTAATTCTCTATCTCGAGCCTAAATGTTCCCGTCCCGTTCTCCTTTTGTACCAGCTGTGTACTGTTCTCGTCGGCATACAGATACTGTACATACCGGTAATCATCCGAATAACTATGAAGGACTATATCCGGTCTTGGCGTAGGAGTAGGTGATGGTGTTGGAGTAGAAGAAGGTGTAGCCGTGGGCTTTTGAGATGATGGAGTCGGAGTACCTGTAGGACGCCCGGAGGGCTTGGGAGTGGGTGATGGAGTGGGTTTCTCCGGCTTAACAGGTGCAGGAGTAGGCTTAGGGGTGGGCGATGGCGTAGGAGTCGGTGTCACCATTTTAGGTCTTTTATACGGAACGGGAATGTTCAGACAGTTCTTCTGTGAGTCCTGTGTCGCTGATGTATTGTTCCATCCCAGTTTCATCAAGTCCTTGTACCTGTAATATGGTTCATCATTCACCACCCCATACTTTTTATGCCATGAATCCGTATCACTTCCCCCTGTCACAGCAAATACGTGATGTATATAGACATCTCCCTTTTTACCCTTTGCTTCCGCTTCATCTAACAGCTGTAAAAAGATACTTCCGTCAATAACATATGTGGTCTTTATGTACCCCTCATCATTGGGTTCGGAATCATACCAGTAAAAATCCGCATCCTTCTCCGCTTCGTTTTCTGTGACAGACGTATCCGACAACGATACCGGTATGATAATACTGTAATCATTTCCGGAGTCGTTAAGCCTGCTCAGATCGTCATTTAAGTCTGCCTTCTTGAGCGATATCACAAAATACGCTGTATAATACCTGATACCGCTTCCCGAAGAATAGTGAGATCTCGTGTAGTATACTTTGTTTTCATCTTTTTTATAACTTATATCTGCATTGCTTCCGAGATTATAAGTTACGGTATCTGAACCTGCTTTTGCCCCTCTGTAGTCTTTTACAGCAAGCGAAAACAAAACTGCAGCCAAACATATCAGTGCAACTGTTTTTTTCATGTTCATAGGCAAATCACCCTCTGTTCTTTTGGGTTCATCCGTACCGCTTCAAAATCCGGCAGGATCAACCAAACGGGAATTTTATAAGCCAGGGATAAAGCCCCGAATAGTCTATCATGATTCCCCGTGATGTATTACTGCAGCATAGACATCCGTACATATCCGCAGACCCACTGGCATTCAGATAAAAATCCGTCCACTCTCCGAGCTTATAATCCATATATAAAGGTCCCAAAACACTCCTGGTAAAAAGAGTTCCCGGTTCGTATCCGCGTTTTACAGGATAAAGATAGCCGTATATATCCTGATCCGTTCCCATGGTCTTCCCCAGTTTTGTCGGAATATCGGAGACAACTCTCATATGTGCATATATTTTACAGTTATATTCCCCGTTATACCAGTAAACAGATGACCTGTCAGCCGCCACGACATCGCACTCTATGATGGTTTTATTCTCCTTGCAATGCTTTATATAATCCTTTATTTCCTTCTTTGTGAGGTATTTCCTCATGACCTTCTGCCACTTCTTATCCTTCTCTATGGTCCTGTAATCAACATTCAGCGCATACCGGTAGAACTCCTCACAGCTGCCCACCATCTCATTGGGCACGATACCGTTCCTGTATGTTGTCGTAAATGTCTGATTATCGTATGAAAAACAAGGTCCGGGATATTCCAGTGAATTAAACTCATCGAGTTCAAAAGGAAATACAAAAGTGAAACTTGTCCTCTGCATTCTTTCTTTAAGAGAATCTGCACCCAGCCCAACGCCTTTATCAAAGAAGTTCTTGTTACTCATCCCGTTAAAGCCTGTCTCATAATATGCATTCGGAAACGAATCTACGATATAAGGATAAAGTTCTGCATTTCTTGGCAGATTCTTTGTTCTTGTAATCTGAAAATCAGGTGAAAGCGTATATCTGGCTTTCAGATCATATAGCTTTGCGACCATATCCTTTGCAGCATTAAGGCTTATCTTCTTATTTCCTTTAAGTGTTCTTTTATGGGAATAATTTTTTGCCGTCCCCTTGATAAAGCCCCTGATATATCCTTCAGACTCTCCCTTTCTGTCCTGCTTTTTTACCTTTGAAATATCAGCTATCCTGTTCTTTACGCAAAAACTGATATCCGCTTCACTCACATCCGTCCCGTTCGCTATCCTGTCGGCATTTGATATGAGTTTTAAAGCTACCGCCGTTGTAATGTTCTTCCCGTACTTCTTTACACTCCCCGTAATCATCCCCAGTTTAACCGCAACACAGAGTTTTTCGGCATCCCCACTCTTTAGTCCCAGATCAGATACGTATCCTGCGTAATCTTTTTCTTCTATTTTTTCTCCGTTTACTTTGAGTTCTCCACGTTCCCTCACTATGCTGCATCCCTTATTTTCTTTACCTGTCATGGCATCTATTATCATGGAAATATACTCATATCCTTTTATCCCTTTAGCCGCTGCCGAAGAACGTACCCATTGTCCAACGAGCATAAAGCTGTTTGCAAACATAACAAGTGACAATACAAATACTAATTTTTTAAGTTTTTTCATTCCCAATCTCCTCTTTTAATGCGAATTTACCGCATCAGCTTCCACGAATTATTTATCTATACAATGCCGGCATGGTTTGGCACCAAACCCGGCACATCCGCTCTTTGAATACAGAATGTACTCTGTCTCCCCCTGTTCCTCACAATCCTGTTCATGATAAATACCTTTTATATCGATATGGTATATCTTACCCATGGTAACGGAAGTATCTATGAGATGTCCGTGAAATACAACTCCAAAGCCGATATCATGCGGTTCATCATACGGAAAAGGCCCGTAACTGCTATAAGTTCTCTCACCCCAGGCCTCCGTTTCCCTCCAGTCATTCCTATATAGGTAATACCCATCATTATGCGAAATAACATATTCTCCGAAACCCGTCTTTATCTCATCTCTTTTTGCTACATCACCCATAATCCCGCAGGCACCGTAGACAGAATAAAAGAACGTATCGATTACCCGTCGAGCAGTTTCTGCATCAAAATACAGATCCGACGAACGGAGTTCCAGCGCTGCTGCTTCAGTAGCTTTTCTCACGGTGTTTTCCATTTTTGTATACTCAGCTTTTTCCATGCTGTTTTTACTAAACCCGACATCCCTGATAATGATGAGTGCCACAGCAAAAATCACAAATATAACAGTAAAATGATATATTTTCATGTAATACTTTTAACCTTCGATATAACAGGCCCGTCTCTGTCAAAAACATGTACTTCCAGCATATCCCCCTGATACAGCCTGAACCCTCCGCCATCCATATCTTTCAGAATCTCATCCATACCTATTTCCCGCTCATATTCGATAAGACTTTTTTCCCCTTCGTTCATGTACGATTCAGCTACACCACGTTTTACGGAAAATTCTATATTGTAATGCTTCATATAGATATCGAAAACACCGATCAGATTTTCATAACGTTCTTTTGTTATAAACTTCGTTTTTTCCGAATCACAGATAAATGAATCCATATACTCCGGTATCTTCTCTTCCGCTATCAGTTCACTTCTGTTCACGGTCCACGTGACGGGAAATACAAATAAAACGACTATCAATAAAAAGATATCTGCGAGCTTCCCCAGCGAATCCATCTGTTATTCCCTCTTCTTATTTTTTACTTTATTATTTCTTTTTATTGCTTCTTTATTTGTTATTTATTTTGTTTTTTACATTTTCCTTCTTTTAAATAGGCCCTGTAATACATAAAATATTCTTCTTCGAGAATATTTTTCGTTCTATCTTTTTTATTTAAATGCTTTATCTCACCGTTCCTTTTTGAGGTATTTCTTTTATCCTTATCTCTTATATCAGGATCATAGCTTTCTAAAATATTCTTGTTGCTTATTACGGACTCATCACCTGATTCATAAAAAAAGACTTCGTTCATATCCGCATATTTTTTCCCTTCATGCAGATACTTTGCAATCAGAAGAAGCCTGTTATAGTATTCCGGTCCTCTGTCTGATTTATGTATATCCACCAAAGTTCTGCCGTCCGATGTAGAACTTCCGAACACATTCATATATATTAGCGAGCCCTGTACCACAGCTTCAATAATACATACCGTTTTTAGCAAAAATGAACAGGATATAAAGAATACGAAAACGGATAAAATAAGTATAGACAGATTCATGAGAATGCCTCCGGCTACGAGAAGAACAGGGCTCTTTTTTACATTTTCATGAAACATTACACACTGTCCCACCGGCATATTCCTGTATCTCTTTATACGGTACACGTCTTTTTTCTTTTCCAGTGTAATGCCAAACATTTCGATATACAAAAAACTGTACCCTGATATCTTTCCTCCCAGATAATGCCCGATCTCATGCATCAATATTCCGAATATAAACAAATCTCATTCTCCGTTTCATAGCTGTACACTTCATTCCCGATTTTATCTATATCCGAAACAAGCATCAAAAATATGTAAACCGCGATACAAAAAATAACAGCTGCGGCTGATAGTTCTATAGCTTCAAGTATGCTATCCATGTATATACCCTCCGACAGTCACTACAGTTTCCGGTCTAAAAGAATCCCAAAACATATTTGCGAGCCTCATACTCAAATTCTCCCTGTTCTGTACAGCTCTTACGGTTAATATCCTGTTCTTAAGATCAAGGCCTTCATCGCCCGAACTTTCAATCATCCCGATAAGTTCGTCCGTATAAGAAACCTCTATCACAGATTGCTCTTTTCCGTAAATGATCGTTCCCATCTCGATTTCAACATAACAGTTAATACCGGTAAATGAGATCATATTTATGAGTTCAGAAAAATCTTTTTCAGTCACCTTACCACGTGTGCTCACTCCGTCATAAAAAAGGCACAAAGCATACTCCAGTGCATTCTCATTTCTTCGGGCCTCGCTGATACCGGTAAGTTTTAAAGGCAATAAAACAATAACCATGACAGCCAACAATCCCGCAACAAATCTTCCCAGCATGATCAGTCCTGTCAGTTTTGAGTAAACTCGATATTTACGACCAGACCGTTACTGTTTTTATATACTTTGCCCCGATAAGAAGCATTTTCGTTTATATGGGCTTTATCCGTAATCTTGCTTTCCTGATTTGAGCCTGCATATCTGTTCCCTGAGGGGGTGATGGTTTTATTATCCATGGTGGTTACCGCGGTTTTATTCGCGGGATTGCTGTAATTCGTACCCCCGGTATCTTCCTTTGTTTTTACAGTTACCGAAACATATTCGGTCTGACACATCTCGTTTATGACAGATATGACCTTAGAACCCGATACATCCAGCCCGTCATACATCGTAGCACTGATTTCCGAATAATCGCTCATAAGCTGAGTGTACTGAGTGGTACCCCCGTTTATCGTACTTTTCGACGAATTTGCCATATAAAGCGCCAGCGCACTAAGCACCACTGCTATAATAACCGTTACGGCCAGTACCAGACCTTTTACGCCTATCTCCACTTTGTTTCTGCTAAACATATGCTTTCCTCCCGTTTTTAATTTTATTCCTTTATTTCTGTAAATACTATCTCCGTTATCACGCCGTTATCATTCCTTGTGACACTTACTTTCCATCTGGTAAACGGCTTTATATATTCGGAGTTTTCAAAATCCCTCATTTTTGACACCGACTTTGTATCGGTATAAGACACTGTTCCCGAATCTTTTTTGAGCGTAATCTTTATCCCGTTATCCGTCTGTTTTTGTGAAATATTTACCACATCCGAACCGTATACGGCACTTCCGTCCAGAGATATGAGTTCTCCGTATTTCAGGTTTTCTGTCTGTTCGTTTATCATCCTTCCCGATACATTCATCATATCTTCTGCCGATCTAAACTGTGTTACCATAACGGATATAAGAAGCACGGTAAGGATAATACCTGCCGCGAGAAGCAGTGCCCGCGGCGCTATCTCTATACAGTTTCTTTTTATCATAACTTCCTCCTATCGTGCCATCATGCTGATACTTGCCTGATAATCGTTAAATATCTGCATGGATCTGACCATAAACGGACACAGCAGATATCCGAAAAGGATAATTCCTCCGGGCAGTACCGATAACACAGCCCCGAGCATCCCCTCGCTATCCAGAGTCACTTTCCGCTCGAGCTTGCGGTTTTCCCTGAAGTTCTCTATCTCAGCCGATATCTCCTCAAAAGCATCATCCATCCCGAGTTCATCCGCCATCAGAAAACAATCAACGATCCTTCTGAATCCCGCATCTTTTTCTGTATCATACAGCCTCATAAGAGCTTTTTCATCCGAGATATTATATTCATTTATGCACTGCCTAACGGACGGCTTAAAAATATCGGCAAACAGTTCCATTTCTTCCAATAATGAAAATACCGATATGCCCGGAATATTTTTCAACATGTGTATGATGCTTCTAAACTGCATGACCTCATCCTGTATTCGTGTCTCAACAAGGGATTTTCTGTAGAGAAGAGCAATACCGGGCCACCCGTATGCGATAAGCGCAAATATGAGGCTGAGCAAAACATCCTTCGGTCCAAACAACTCTGCCCTATAAAGATCTACACGTTTTAATATCAGTACAACAGCCTCTTCTGCCAGAGTAGAATTTTTAACATCCTTTTCTTCAAGCAATGCCTCCGATACTTTTTTTATATCAGGGTTCTCTCCCTTCCCGATGATAGTATCGATATATGCAGGAATCAGTGTTTTCAAAGCTTCGAGCTGTCTCAGATCAGTGACCGGCAGTGCATCCTCGATATCCGAGATATCATACCTGTATATATTTTTTGCCTCCCGATGTCCGTAATAAAGCGTACAAAGTGAAATCACAAATGTGACAAGAAAATATAATACCTTTTTCAGGAAAAAAGCCTTTATTCCATACCTTTCATTTAACCTGGATAACAGAACTTCTGTTTTACGGGTTTTCTTTTTTGATAAATTCATGAGGATACCGGATAATCTGTCAAAGAAACGTTTTTTAAGTATTTTTTCCAATACAGAATGCTTTCTCTTTTCAACTGCCTCACCGTATTTCAGCCTGCGTATGGAAACAAATCCCAAAATAGATATCATCAGCAGAAAAAGCTTCGCTGCAGCCCCTATATAGCCGTAATAAAACAGGTTCAGCGAAGGAATGGTAGATACTCCCCACATCGCTATATACGGAACGGATATCACAGGAAGCGTAGCTGTCAGGACAAAACCGGAAAACTTGTGTTTTCGCTCGGATATAAATCTGATATCCTCTTCGATATCATACTTCATCTTCATACATGAACTCAAAAACACAGATCCGTTTTCATCCCATACATCACCGTTTTCATCCACCAGTCTTGCGAGTGAAATATAGAGTCTCAGATACTTGTGATATCCCGAATTTATATATTCGTTTACCGCCGATGCACTATCCGGAGAGGCGAGACACTTAAGCATCTCCTTTATGTGTCCTGTGATTATCTGATCCGCTTCTGTCTCGGAAGACATGAGCGCATCACGTATCGAACCGTATTTATAGTAATAATGCCTGCTAAGTGACAGGAAATTGTCAAATGACTTTAAGAACCTGATTTCCAGTTTTGTATGTGAAGAATGAATAATCTCCGAAGCAAAAACATACATAAGAAAAATCGAGATCAAAAATGTATACACGGAAGGATTTGTCCCGAATATTACCGGAAACACCACCGCAAAAACAAGGTATATTTTTATAAGACACGAGGCTGCTGCCGACGCACATTCTTTTGAATCTCCGGGATAATACAGCCGGTATTTTGCTATAAGCCTGTTTAAGAAAGGAATCAGAAAGAATACCCGTTCCAGAAGACCGTAAAGATTTATGCTGAGCGTTTTAAAGGTAGTCTTTTTCTTTACAAACAGAGCATCGTTCTTCTTTTTCGCTTTTTGTTTCAAACGCACTTTTCCTCCCGTGTACTTAATGGGAATAATTCCAGAACTTCCTGCAGCTTACCTTCTCGCGAGATTTTATTAAGAGTTCTGTCTGAAAGCGTGCTGCACACTCTGTATGAGAGACTATCCTTATCAAATTCCACGATATTGTTCAGTTCGTATTTCTTCCTGTCGGTAATTCTCCTGTAATACTCCTTTGTGGCATCTTCAATCCGGTCCGGATACTCATGAGCTTCCTCAGGTATGATTTCAGTGATCCTTTCGATATAGAATCTTCCCTCGACGTCATGAACCATATGTATATCAAAATTCAGGATATCTATGACCTGTTTTTCAGCTATGCCCGTATCACTGATCCCAAGTTCCGATACCAGAGCATTCCTCAGATATTCTATGAGTTTTTCGGTAGTCTCATGATGAAGCGTGGTGACCGCCATCCTGGAACCGGATTGAGCTACCTGCACAAAAGCACCCGCTATCTTCGGCTCATTTACCTCACCCACTATCAGGATATCCGTATCCATTTTCTTCGTTCCGGTAATGATATCATATATCGAAAATTCTCCTCTTTCCTGCATCATATGTATGTCTCTTTCCGGGTATACATTATTCAGATTCAGCTCAAACGAACTCTCAGCCACCCTTATGGTATATCCCGGGTTCATAAATCCTACCAGTGCTTTTAGGAGCGTAGTCTTACCGCCTCCCATAGGCCCCGAAATACAGAAATTAAACTCATTTTCCGTGATAAGGCGAAGAATCTTTATCACGATTTCACTGTTTTTATGTACAAGTAATGATTCTATATCCCGGGCATTTGAAGATTTGAATTTCCGGACATAAAAAGCCCATCCGTCGGACACCGGAGGACGTGCCGCCACTATTCTCGAACCGTTCTTAAGCGTACCGTGGATCACAGGATTCTTCCTTGAAAGAGATATTCTGATATTATATCTGTATATATTCTTTACCACCCTTTCCAGATTCTCTTCCCTTTTAAACGACAGGAACTTTAGCCTGTATAGCTTACCGTGGAGCACGCAGTACAGAGTATCATAATTCATGCTTGCAGGATCACCCTCCACATCACTTAAGACATCCAGATAATTGTACTCTATCCTGCTTCTTCCACCGACCCCGCCGGACACGCCGTCCACGGAAGAATCCGTTATCAGTATATCCGCCACATCATGTCCGTACAGACTCTGATAAACCCGCTGCACGAGCATTTCAAGCCTGTCATTATAGTTTCCGTATACTCCCGGATTATAAAATGCGTCATCCACATCTTCATCAGTTATAACATATGCAGTTCCCTTTGTATCCTTTTTAGGCTCTGCCCATCCATAGTCTTCTACCATATGCACAAAGGATGCATTCCCGTATTTACCCGCATAAAGAACGTAGAGATATTCAAATTTGTCCTGGGCGCTCATATATGCAGGCCTATCAAAAGGGATAACTTTCACTATCGTCCGCTCGTTTACACCCAGGTAATTCTGCAACAGATCCTTTAGGTATTCTTTTATGTATTCCCTGTCTCCCTCGTCTCCCAGACATGCTTCACGGATAGCGTTTCTCAAACGGACCTGTTGTTTTTCACGCTTCATGGTTTCTTCCCGGTTTAATCCCAGTTCGGAACAATCACTGTTCAGTATCTCATTGATCTTGACCCTGCATTCTTCAAGG
Source organism: Lachnospiraceae bacterium (assembly GCA_016282435.1). Classification (GTDB taxonomy): domain Bacteria; phylum Bacillota; class Clostridia; order Lachnospirales; family Lachnospiraceae; genus RUG11977. The sequence continues at coordinate 9,775 of JAEEKN010000048.1, forward strand.
AGACTTTCCAGCCTGAAATTCTCATCTTCCCTGCGTGGCACTACCCTGCTGCTGTACCCCCGGTCAGTGATCAGAAGAAGTATCACCGGAACAAGAAGTAGCACTATCGCTATCAGAAAACCGGTCATCAGCTCCTCCTTTTTTTATTGCCAAAAATTTAAGAAACAGATCCACGAAATTCTTTAACTGTGTGAAAAAATCATTCGGATATCCCATGTCACTCTCCAGATTAGAAGATATATATTTTCTGACCCTGCCGTCACTCACCGCATCCATATATCCCGTATCATGGGGCAGATATGCAGAATTGCTCTTATTGATATTTTTATACAAATGCCTGATGTTAAAAAGACTGTATTTACTGTCAGGGTCATAATCCGAAAAGAGATAAAAAACATTTTTGTTTTCAAAAAGTCCCTCATCAAAAAATTTTTCCAGAAAAAATCTGTTCTGCCTCATGGATACGACCACCACATCACATTCATCTATAATCTTCATGGAATACTCGTTATTCCCCGAATTCGTATCCACGAGAACAATATCAAAATAATTCTCCATGACCGACAAAATATGTACGAGCATACTTCTGGCTATGCTGTTCTCAAATCCTTCTCTGTTCGGAATACCCGTTCCCGCCATAAGATAGAGATAATCATGGATTTTTATGGAGCAATCCCTGATGTGTTCTTCTGTGATATTCCCGGATTTAAAATGCCTCATGATCGCATCTAGTCCCGTATCCCTGAAGAGTTCCTTCGAATCGGACATTCCGAGAAGCGGACGTTCGAGATTATTCAGGTTAAAATGGGTCTGGGTGACTATGATTTTTTTAGCCTTAAGATAAGAGCATGCCACTCCGAAAGCAAGCAGGCTTGATGATGCTCCCGTCCCATGAAGGGGACTCCAGAATGCTATCTTCACTTTTTTCCTCCTTTTCCTGCCCTGTAGGCTTTTTTTATCTCTTTAGCGCTTTTTCCCGGAAGTATCATCCCTGTGAGTTCCAGCAATACCTGTTCCAGTTCACCCGATATATGTGAAAATCCTGCTTTTGCATGATACTCTGCATATACAAAAGATCTGTAATCTTTTTCCGAAAACGGAAGGGCAAAAACCTTTTCACATCCAAGCCTGTACGCGATATTCTCATACTGCTTTTTTATGACCCCGGTAAAATTCTTTAGGATTAATACATTCCCCATCTCAAGACGGAATTTCTCCAAAGCCTCTGCATGTACCCTGTGTTCATCAGACACTATCACCGACATGGCTCCGGGCTCGGGGAATGTACTGTAATCATAGAGTCGGATTACAAGCTCAAAGCCAGTCTCCTCCCGGTTATCTATAGTTATATCATTTACAGTTCCGGTACCGGAGATTTTGCCATCAACAGTTCCGGAATCTGCTGTCCCGGTGTCTACGGTCCTTAAATATGACATTTTCTTTAGGGTTTCCATCATGTAATATGCTCTTCCGAAATCAAGAATATTTTCTGCAGGATTTATTCCTTCCAAATGAGGAATACACGAATAAAAAACATGGTCCAAAGTATGATCAAGAATAAGTGTTTTACAATTCAGATGTTTTAAGATACCTGTCAGGTACAGAACTATATCCTCATATCCTCCCCCGGCAAAATTCATGGTTAATCCCATATCTCACCCCCGTACTCCACCGGAAGCCCTGTCAAATCTTCCGACCCGTATCCTGTGTCGTACCAGTCGCCAAAAGTACTGTCATGTTCTTCAGGATCTCTATAGGATATGAGAAGCTCCTCATTCTTCTTCCGTTTCTCTTCATCGAATTCAAAGGAAATCTCCTTGATATTCGGATTCTCCCTGATCCGTTCGTAGACTCTCGAAAGAGGCAGATAATCTACCTGTGACAAGGCACTCTCTTCCGTATCCCTGTAACGGCTGACATACACTTTCGAATCCGGATATGTGACATGATCCGCCTCTGCTGAGCTGAACATCAGATTCTCTTCTTCCGTCACAGGTATAACAGTCTTCCCATTCTCCCTGTTTAATGCCTTTATCTGCTTATGCGATACCAGGCAGTAATCCGAACCGTCGGGATAGCGTATCCTCACATCCACGAAGTCCCCTGTTTTAACAAACGCGGGCACGTAGATAAAATCATATTCTATTTCCCTCACAAATTCTTCATGCTCTTCTTTAGACACAGACGCCTCTTTTTGTTCCAGTTCCCACGCCTCGGACCTAACAGTTTCCAGCTCTTCTTCCAGTTCTGAAATTCTTCCGAGATACATGCTTTCCTGCTCATTTTTGTTGATAAACATCCAAAAACAAAGCCCCAAGGCAACACAAAATAAAGCCACGACAAAAAAAGCCACAGCAATTTTACCTCTGAGCCCTCCGGACATTTTCCTGATTCTTTTACCCATCAGGCAAAAACCTCCCTTAAGCGCATACTTAAAAAGTGGAAATTATGATGAAATATCAATGAAAAAAGTAATTGAAGGAGTTACCAATCTCCTAAGATGGATTTATTATACACTATTTTTTGTGTTTTGTAAAGTAGTATTTTTTCGTTTTTCAGAATTTCTATTGAGTAAACTGATTCCTGCTCAATTCAAAAAGCAATAATTATCCCTTAAAGCAGTCAAGGTTTTCCTGCTCCGATAAGAAGCCGTTACGGTATCTTTTGTCTTTTGAAACTTCTTTTCCGAACCATGCAGGACCCTTAAAAGCATTTGCATCTTCCACGGATTCGAATTCCACCTCGGCAAATACCAGGCCTTCAAGCTTCCCGTGGAATACATCGAGTTCTATCCTGTAATCCTTCCCGTTAAACGAGTAGGGTATGATATATCTGGTCTTTATGATGATATTTCCGTCTACCTTGGAGCGCAGATGCAGATATGCCTCCTCTGTAAGAGGTGCTTCTATCTCTTCGTTTACTATGGGCGCACCTTTTTCTAAAAGCTCCTTTTTCATCTTATAAGTAAAAATGTATTTATCGTTGCTTTTCCTGATCCTCAATACAGGTGAACGGTTAAGATATCCCTGTTCTATCTCTTTTTTCTTATATCCCGAAAGATCTGTTGGAAACTCTGTAATCAGGTATTTGTGTTCGATTTCCATAACGTTCTCCTTTTTCATCTATAGAACAAAACAGAAGATATCCCCCACCTCTTAGCGTAGCGAAGGTGGGGGGAGATCTTCGTTTCAGGCGGGGTTCAAGCCCCGACTGAAATGAGATGCGAAGCATCGTTTTGTTACCGAGGAAACGCTGAAGGCGTTTTCGAG
>JAEEKN010000049.1 GCA_016282435.1 Lachnospiraceae bacterium
ATTTAACATTGAACGACAAAAAGAATGGGACGAAGAGGGAATTAGCGGACCCGTCAGGTGAGTCCGACTGACGCGGATAAAGAAGTGGACGAGAAATTGTTTAGGAGAATAACAACATGAAAAAAGTAATTATCTTTGGAGCAACTGGCAATGTTGGTTCTTATGTAACGAAATATGCTTCTGAATTCCTTCCTGAAAAGGGATTTGAGGTCGTAGCGACTGGACGTCGGAATACAGATGTGTTTGACCAGTTTGGGGTGAAGTTTGTCCAGGTGGACATGCTGAACAAGGCGGACTTCGATAAGCTGCCACAGGAAGATGTGTATGCTGTGATTCTTCTGGCTGCAACGATTCCTTCCTATATGGATGACTATAGTGGCGAGAAGTACCTTCAGACCAACATCATGGGTACATACAACGTACTGGAATACTGCCGTAAGGTCAAAGCTGACCGCGTGCTTTTCAGCCAGACTGTATTCGATATCAGCCTTTATTCTCTGGAAGATCCGACCCGTGTGCTTGATCCGCATCTGCCTCCGTACTTTGACTACAGCGGAGATCATGCGATGTATGTCATCTCAAAGAATACGGCAATTGAGATGCTGAAGCATTATCTGAAGGAATATGGCCTTAAGTACTATATCTTCCGGTTCCCGACCATCTATGAATATAGCACTTTCCAGTACTACTATCCGAATGGCGTAAAGACCATGCGTCCGCTTTACAAGCAGATTAACCGGGCGAAGAACAGTGAACCGCTGGAGCTGTGGGGCGATCCGAACTATGCCAAGGATATGGTTCATGTGTATGACTGCGCTCAGATGCTCTGCAAAGCAATTCTTTTCAATGGAAAGGATCATGAGATTTACAACGTGGGCACTGGAATTCCGGTGACCCTTCAGGAGCAGTGCCAGGCAATTATTGACGTGTTCTCTCCGAAGGACAATCCTTCCACAATCGAGTATCATCCCGGCAAGAGTGGCGGCGGTTTCCTCATGGACATCACAAACGCAAAGGAAGACCTCGGATACGAGCCGGTTATGACTGTTCATAAGCTGTTTGAGGATTACAAATACGAGGCGCAGTTTGACCGCTTCAAGAGCCTGAGAGGGGTGTAAGAAAATGAAGAGAGAAATCGGTAGTGAATTCTGGGATGTTCCCACGATAGATCAGCAGAACAAACTGTTCCCGTAATTCGCTCAGTGGTTTCTCTCTGGTAGAAGTGCTTTACAGGCAATAATCACAGATCTGGGAGAGGCGAGGAGCGTATCCTTGCCCTCCTGGTGCTGTGACAGCATGATAAAGCCCTTTGCTGATGTGGGATTGGAGATACACTTCTATCCTGTTTATTGGAGTGAAGGACGATTTATCCAAGAGTGGTCATTTGATTGTGACGTCCTATTTCTTATTGATTATTTCGGATATACAGGAGCCATTCCTGACCTGAGTGGATTTAAAGGCACGGTCATTCGTGATGTGACCCATTCTATTTTCTCTACGACATATTCCGATGCAGATTATTACTTTGGCTCTCTTCGCAAGTGGTGCGGAGTCTGGACAGGCGGATATGCGTGGGCGAAAGATGGACATAGGCTTGAGACTATGGAGCAGAATGATCAGGGATACACAGAATTACGCATGAGAGCGATGGCTGAAAAGGCTGAGTATATAAGTGGTGGAAGAGAAGATAAGGGCTATCTGAGAATATTTGAAGAAGCTGAGGAAACATTGGAGCATGTGGGGATAGTCCGGGCAGCTGATAGAGATATTGGATTAGCACAGCGTTTGGATGTGGAGGAAATAAGAAAAAGAAGAAGAGTCAACGCGGAAGTGCTGAGAAAAGCATTCCCTGATTGGCTTATCTTCCCTCATCTCTCATCCGCAGATACCCCGATGTTTGTTCCTATTTCAGTACCGGATGGAAAGCGAGATATTCTGCGACGTCATCTCATTAAAAATGAAATCTATTGTCCTGTACACTGGCCTGTGAGCGAATATCACAAGCTGGATGAGAGGACTGCGCATATATACCAGAACGAGCTAAGTCTCGTTTGTGACCAGCGATATACAGAGGATTATATGTGTCGAATGGTGGAAACGATAAAAGAGTATACGGAGGAGTAGCATGGCACTCACAGTTTATACATTAGAGCAATCAGAACAGTGGGATGCTGTTGTGCGCTCCTTCATGGAATATGATATTTATTGGCTTAGTGGATATGTTAAAGCTTTTCAGCTCCATGGTGATGGAGAACCGCTGTTATTCTTTTATGAAGGATCTGACACTCGCGGAATCAACGTGGTAATGAAGCGCGACGTGGCGAAAGATGAGCATTTTAAGGGAAAGATTGAAGAAGGGCAGTACTTCGATTTTGCTACACCCTATGGCTATGGTGGCTGGGTTATAGAAGGAAAGAATACAGAGGATCTCTTTCAAGCATATGAACGATGGCTTAAAAAGAACGGCATTATTAGCGAATTTGTTCGGTTCCACCCGATGGTAAAAAATCATGATGCGTCCCGATCTTTCTATGAGGTTATTCAGCTCGGCGAAGTTGTTCATATGGATCTTTCTTCCCCTGAGGACATCTGGAATAACATCATTAGCAAAAACCGGAATATGATACGGAAGGCCATTAAGAATGGCATTGTTATTTACAACGGAAGGTTTCCGGAAATCTACGAGAAATTCCGCACAGTTTATAACGGTACCATGGATAAGGACGATGCAGAAGAGTACTACTACTTTGGGCCGGAGTTCTATCAGTCCATTCTAGAGGATCTTCCGCAGAATGCACAGGTTTTCTGGGCTGAAAAAGAAGGACAGGTTATTGCAGCTAGTATAATGCTCGCTACGAACGGAAGAATGAATTATCACCTTTCCGGATCTCTTCGTGAGTTTAGCTCCCTCGCTCCTACGAACTTGCTGCTTTACCAGGCAGCACTCTGGGGATGTGAAAATGGATACAAGACGCTTTATCTCGGCGGTGGTGTTGGCTCCGGAGAGGACAGTCTTTTCAAGTTTAAAAGAGCTTTTTACAAGGGTGATCTAAATCACTTTTATATAGGGAAACGGGTCTACGACCAAGAGAAATATGATGAACTTCTCGGGTTACGAGAGGTTATAGATAATCCGGGATACTTCCCGAAGTATAGAGGGTAATGCGATGAGAATACTATATGTTGCGACGATAGGTGGATTTATGCCATTCTTCAAGATATTTATAAGGGGGTTACTTGATGAAGGTCATGAAGTCGATATCGCAACAAACATGACGCAGTATCCACTTCCGGATTACTACAAAGATTGGGGTTGTGGAATATATCAGATTTCATGTTCACGCTTTCCGCTGAGTAAAGGCAATATAGACTGTGTCAGAGAGATAAAAAAGATAGTCTCTGATAAGCATTACGGTATAGTTCATTGCCATACACCAATAGCGGCAGCCTGCACGAGGTTAGCATGCCGGAAAGCAAGAAAGAATGGAACAAAGGTAATCTACACAGCACATGGATTCCATTTCTACACTGGCGCGCCATTAAAGAACTGGCTTCTATTTTATCCGGTTGAAAAACTCTGCTCACACTGGACTGATGCGCTCATAACCATCAATAAAGAAGATTACGAGAGGGCAAAGAAAAAGTTCAAAATCAAGACAATAGAATATGTACCTGGTGTAGGTATCGATGTAGGCCGTTTTGCAAATGATCCTACAGACAAAAAAGTAAAGAGAAGAGAGTTAGGTATCCCTGAGGAAGCATACGTTTTGCTATC
>JAEEKN010000050.1 GCA_016282435.1 Lachnospiraceae bacterium
AAATTACCTATAGTGGTATAATCCCATCCCGTTCCGGGCTCGGACTCCTGTGAACCGTAAAAATATCTTGCGTATGTTGTAAGGATATTTGCAAGTTCAGAACTTCCCATGATACAGCAGTCAAATCCGATAAACTCAAACTTGTCAGTCATATTTGAGTAAACGCTTGAAAAAGCGGTATTAAGCTCCTGAAGTGTCAGGGTATCGCAGTCATTGATATCATCAATGCATGCACCGTTGATGGAACCGCATCCGTGATCCCATAATATAACACCCATTCTCTCAGCAGGGAAATTCTGTATACCCCAGTTCAGAAAATCTGCAAGGAATGCGGGATCTCCCATGTTACCGAGCTCTACGGAATCTGCAAGTTCTATATCATTGTTCTGTACTACCCAGCGCCCTCCGGCACTTGCATTAACCAGCTCATTGGCCCAATCCTTTGTTCCGCCTGTCTGGATAACGAATCTTACTTTATCACTGGTCTCTGCCTGGAGCATCTGTACAAGATCACCTGTCGCAAATCCCTTTCCGTTACTCTCGAGATCTGATCCGCAAAGATAAACAAATATGGTCCATGTTCCGGCTTCACCCATCGACTGGCCCTTTGTTGCCATACGCTTGATGGAAAGCTTTCCGTCCGAACTGTTTACCGACATTGATAACGCCTTACCTTCGGCATCTGTCTGATCATTTGCATCTGTATCTGTGTCGGTATCCTGTTCGTCTTCTCCGTCTCCGGGCTTTTCGTCTACCGGATCGGAATCCTGGTCGGCCTCGGGTGTAACCTCAGCTGTAGGTTCTTTATCGACTTCCGGTGTAACAGCTTCTGTAACAGTATTGCTATTGTTATTGTCCGCGGGCTTATCCTCATTCTTTGAGCATCCCGAAACTACCAGGACTGCCGCTAATAACAGGGCTATAATTTTTTTGCTCATATTATCCTCCTTTTTGTTTTGAATATTTTTTATCTTTGTAAATCTCTCAAGCAAATCTTTCCTACATTAAGAGATTTACAAAAAACCCGGTCCATTTAGACCGGGTTCCGTATCAAATTCTAAAGACGGTTTACGTCGGAATCATTATTCCTCTTCGTAACCCTCTTCGCCACCTTCGTAGCTCTCTTCGCCGCCTTCTTCAGCACCGCCCATAAGAGCTGCCTGAGCTGCGTTAAGGTCCTGAGTTCCCTTTACGAATACATAAGCAACTGCTGAAGCCTCATCAGCACCGATCTTCATGGTAAGAGTGTTTGCCTTGTCATCATAGATTAATGAGCAAGCAAGTGTGTCACCCTTGTAACCTTCAACACCGTTTGATCTCTGCTTAAGAGTAAAGGTATCTGAAATAAGGTTGCCTGATCTGTCAGGGTTGAAACCGTTCATGGTGATCTCTTTGTCAGTGATGGTGTAGTTTGTGTAAAGAAGCTGCTCAGGAACACCTGAAGCTGCAGCTGCATCAGCTAAGCTCTTGCCGCCAACTGTTGAAAGTGTCCAGTCACCCTTTACCTTGCTCATGTCAACACCACAAGCTGTAAGGCTGAACATCATGATTCCTACTAAAACTACTGCTAAAACTTTCTTTGTTACGTTTTTCATAACTTGTTTCCTCCTCTTTTTTCGTACAAGTAAATATTTTCTATCGGGCCATTTCCGACACAACACGCTAATTTATATACCAATAAAAATTTTTTTGCAAGCTTTTAGGCACAAAAAGACTTTTTATGGCACGAATGGCAATCCCAATTTACAATTTCTTATATTATAATATCTGTTAGTGTTCACTTTTGGATTCGAAATTTTAGAAACGAAAGGGATTTCCTTATGGAAAAATTAAAGCAGTTCGTCGAAGGAACGCTGTTCAGGGGACTTGTCCTGGTATTTATCATTATAAATGCCATAGTTCTGGGCTTGCAGACCTCCACCTCGGTCAACAACTCCATCGGCGATATTTTATCCGTTATCGACACCGTATGCCTCATAGTATTTATTATAGAAATGATACTGAAAATGATAGCATACAAGTTTTTCGGATATTTCAAGAATGCATGGAACGTATTTGACTTTACCATCATTCTGATTTCGGTTCTTTCCGGATTATCCGTATTATCATCCTTCAGAGTATTCAGAGTATTCAGGGTATTCAGATCGCTGAAAGGACTAAGGGGCTTCAAGATGGCAAGCTCCCTAAGACCTCTCCAGGTTATCATATCTGCTATCGGCAAGTCACTTCCCGGAATATCATGGGCAATGCTTCTGATGGTTATAGTATACTACATCTTCTCCATCATCGGTGTTACCATTTTCGGTGAAGAATTCGTAGACTGGTTCGGGAATATACCTAAAGCAATGTACACCCTGTTCCAGGTAATGACCTTAGAGAGCTGGTCAATGGGTATCAGCCGTCCGGTCATGGAAGTTTTCCCGTATGCATGGGCTTACTTTGTACCTTTTGTACTTATTTCTTCCTTTATAATGATGAACGTTATCGTCGGTATAGTAGTAAACGCCATCAGTGAAGTAGCGGAAGGTAAGGCGAAAGCCGAAGAAGAAAAGAAAGAACAGGCTAAAAAGAAGAGTAAGACCAAACCCAAAGAGGAACTTATCCGTGAAGAGATAGCATCCGTGAGAGAGCATCTTGAAAAACTCGAAAAAATGCTTGATGAAAATTGAGCATTATATAAAGAAATAATTTAAGGAGAAAAAGTTATGTCAGAAGAGATCAAAAATGAAGAAGTAAAAGACAAGGTAGAAGATACCAAGGAGAAGGATACCGAAGAGACCCCCGAAGAAAAAGCAAAAAAGAAGAGTGAATCCCGCATAGAGATGATCTGTGCCATCTTCCTCGGTATTACGGCACTTCTTACCGCATGGGCTACCTGGATCGGCTCCCTTCACGGTGGAAACCAGTCCACAAACTACACCAAAAGCAACAATTTAGCAGCAGAAGGCAATTCAGAGTACAACTCCGGCTTACAGAGCTACCTTTCAGACCTCATGGCCTGGAACGAGATCATGAACTTCAACTATGATGAAGCCATAGCACAAATGTACGGAAGAGACGAAGAAGCAGAACTTATCGCAAGCAAGCGTGAATACTATATCGGCCAGAACTGCAGCGCCATCATGGGTGACGGTATCCTTTGGGCTTCTGAAAACGAAGACGCAGAATCACCTTTTGATATGCCCGGACTTATAGACAGATATTTTGAGAATGCCAACAGTTTACTGGCAGAATCCCAGGCACTCCTTGAGCAGGGTCAGCAGGACAACGCCAACGGAGACAAATACGGACTTGTAACCGTTATCTACTCTCTGGTACTGTTCATGCTTGGTATCATCGGTATCTTCAAGAGCATTCCCAACAGAAAGGTTGTACTTGGTATAGCCATTGTAGGCCTTGTACTTGCAGCCATCTACATGTTCACCATACCGATGCCTACAGACTTCAGCATTGGAAATTATTTCGGAAGCTAATTCTTCATTATCCCTCATTACTCCCGGTCGCTATTGGGCCGGGAGTTTTTTTTGACATTTTTTTAAGATTGATATATAATAATATGTACATTTTTTATTTACGATAGTAAACAGGACTGATATATCCGTACCCGGATGAAAGAAGTAAAACCGGCGTACATGAATATGAGGAAAGTACCTTTATGAATATAGCAATAGTTGATGACAGTAAAACCGAAGCCGAGGTTCTTTTAGCCCTTCTTAGGGAATACGCTGAGTCGGGCTCCATAGATATAAATACACACTACTATAAATGTGCCGAAGATTTTCTGGCAGTTTTTTCTCCCGAAAAATATAACGTAATATTTATGGATATATACATGGGAAAAATGACAGGTATCGAAGCCGCAGCGAAAATCAAGGAATCAGGAAACAAGCCCCTCCTCGTTTTCCTGTCCCAGAGCGAAGAACATATGGCCGAAGCTCTTCACAACCACGCCTATGATTACGTGATAAAGCCCATAACCAAAGAAAAACTCACCCGGCTGATGGATGATATAACCGCAAAACTATCAACGGTTATCTCTCTCTCCCAAGAGCTTTCCTTTGTTTCTGAAAAAATAGAGTACCGTATCCCTTTTGAAGATATCGCATATGTCAAAAGTGAAAAACATTATCTGGAAATAGGCACCATATCAGGAACTACCTACCGCACCCGTATGACTTTTTCCGAAGTCAGCGACCAGCTGTTGTCGGACAAAAGATTCCTCTCCACCTTAAGAGGAATAATAGTCAACATGGACTACATTAAAAACATTAAAGACGGCATCTGCAATCTTGAAAACGGCATGATAGTACCCGTAAACGTAAAAAACAGCAAAAAATACGAACAATTCTGGCAAACTTACATGTTCAACAAGATAAAGTTCGATAAATCGGAAAGGCTGAAGAATTATGGCTCTTGACACATATCTGATCAGACTGTCTTCATTTTTGGTAATAATACCTGCGGCAGTTTTATGCCTTCTGCCCATGAAGAACCAGTTTAGAAGATCTGTCCGCTTTACTGTCATATCCATATCAGTCCTTTTGGGAATAACCCTGCCCTCAGCGGCACTGATCAGCTGCCTTTTGGAGCTTACTACGAATGAAGTACTGCTTCCCATACTTCTCGGAATACTGTATTTGTTTTATTTCCTAAGTGTCAAAGTCTCTCTCGCAAAATCCCTGGCCATATTTCTGTATATCTGCGCATATATCGGAATCATCTCGGATACCGCTCATGGACTTACCGCGCTCTCATATATCGGACTCTCTATGGATGAACCGCTGCTGGTATTCTCCATGTATCAGCTGGGAATGGGAATCCTGTTGCTGCTGCTCTTCGGATATCCCCTATACAGATACGGGTCCCGGCTGATAGACAGCATAGCCCTGAACAGAGTCTGGCTATTAACGGTCCCTGTTTCATCGGCCATTCTTCTTCTATGTGCGAGGATAGTACCCAGAAAATATGAAACACTGTATGTCAATAACGTATTTAAAGTGTACTGGGCATTGCTTTCGGGATTCTTTGTCTTCCTGATATTCCTGTCAATCATATATTACTTTATGGTTTCAGAAATCCATAAACATCTGACTCTGGAAAACCGCACCAAAATACTGGAAGTTCAGGAAAGCCTGTTTAACCGTACACAAAAATATCTCGCTGAAACCGCCCGTGCAAGGCATGACTTTAAACAGACCATTTATACGCTGAAAAACCTGGCTGACCAGAAAGACCTTACAGGGATAACAGAATATCTTGAAACATATATAAAAATTATTCCCCAGAACGAAATAGTTTCATATTGTAAAAACAATCCCTTAAACGCTATTCTGAACCACTATACAACTGTCGCCAAGCAAAACAGCATCAAACTGAATATAGATATTGACATCCCCGATGAACTGAATATCTCAGATGTGGATCTCTGCAGCATCACCGGCAATATTCTTGACAATGCGGTGACAGCCGTTGGAAAACTGGATGCCGGAGACAGGATCATAGATCTTATCATATCACAGAACCATAATTCACATATCTATATTATAGTAGAAAACCGTTTTAACGGTAAGGTCAAAAAGAAAGGGGACGAATACCTCTCGACAAACCGCAAGGGTAACGGGATAGGTCTCTCATCCATAACATCCACTGCCGAAAACTACGGCGGTACCGCGAGATTCTATAACGACAATGAAACATTCTATTCGGAAGTAATGTTATAAGTTGCTATAAAAAACCATTCATACTTATTGACTTAAGTGACTTACTGAGAGTATAATCTCTCTATATGAGACTTTTGTCTGCTTTTTATCCGGGAAGGAGCAGTTTTCCGGGAATTCAAATACATAAGGAAAGGTAATGATCATGAGAAAATTCATTATATCCGGTATCATAGCACTGGCTGTTTTTCTGTTTTTACCGGTGTTCACAAGTGTAGAAGCCAAGAATAAAAAAGATGCTGATGACCCCGCATCCGCTACGGAAACAGAAGAACTTACAGAAGTAGAACAGGCAACAGATTTAAGCGAACCCGAGGTAGTGGAAGAACCTGCAGAACCACACTTGAATCATGAGAAAAAGACAGTCTACCTCGATAAACGCTTTACTCTTAAACTTAAAAATGCCGATGGAAAAGTAAAGTGGTCCTCATCCGATGAGTCAATAGCAACCGTCGAAGATGGCATTGTTACAGGGAAAAACGTCGGAACCGTTGAGATTACCGCTAAATGCAACAAGATCAAATACACATGTACCGTAAAAGTAAAAGCTCCGGAACTCAACTACACATCCAAAAGGGTACGTTTGGGAAACAGCTTCCAGTTGGAAATGAAAGGTACAGAAGTAATATCATATACATCTGCAAAGAAAAAGATAGCATCCGTAAACAAGGAAGGTCTGGTCACCGCCAACAAGGCAGGAAAAACCGAGATAACCGTAACCTGTGAAAACGGTGAAAGCTATGTTTGCGAAGTAGAAGTGTATAAAAACATATTAGATATCGAAGATCCCGAATTCAGCGACCTCGCACCCACTACAAAGATGACCTTTGAAGAGCTGGTCGGCGACAACGGGATATATGATGAACTGGAAGCCATGCCTGAAGCCGGAACATACAGACTGATAGTAGACCTCTATCATAAGGTAGTAATGGCATATACCAAAGATGAGAACGGAAAATACACTAAACCGGTTAGATACATGCTTTGCGGAGTCGGAGCTTCAAACACACCTACCCCCACCGGTACCTTCAAAATGGAAAACTACAGGCTCCGCTACGAAATATTCAACGGAACCAATTGCTACGGACAATACTGGAGCATACTGAAAGGAAGGATCTATTTCCATTCCATTCTATATACCTCGTTCAATGCAAAAGATTATACCGAGACATCCTATGATAATCTCGGAAAAGCGGTATCACACGGCTGTATCAGACTCACGGTCCCCGATGCCAGATGGATATATTATAACGTAGCTCCCGGAACCGAAGTCGAAGTCAGAAAAGGATCCGCAAACGATAAAGAAACAGCTGCGATCAGAAAACAGCTGGTTCTTCCCAAAAGACCTTCAAAAAGACCCAACCTCGTAAAGGGCGAGATACCCGATACCGACAACTGGACCATAGATGAAGTACCTCACGAAGAAGAATTCATCCAGGGCTCACAGAACGGTGGAGA
>JAEEKN010000051.1 GCA_016282435.1 Lachnospiraceae bacterium
AGGCGTTTTCGAGGTGACTTTGACATATGATACTAAGTGCATTAGTCAAAAAGCCGTTCAAGCTTGTAAATAAAGGCAGGATTATAGTCATGAGTATGATAAAAATCGAGCATTTAAGAAAAGAATATCCTAATGTCACACCACTAAAAGATGTGTCTGTAGAGATCAATAAAGGTGACGTGATTTCTATCATCGGGCCATCGGGTACCGGTAAATCGACACTGCTCAGGTGTCTGAACCAACTGGAGAAGCCTACTTCAGGCAAAGTGACGTTTGACGGGGAGGAGATAACTGCTCCGGGATGCAGGATAGACCTCGTGAGACGGAAAATGGGTATGGTGTTCCAGTCATTCAACCTGTTTGATAACCTGAATATCATAGAGAATGTCATGGATGCACCCGTAAAACTTCTGGGAAGATCCAAAAAGGAAGCATATGATGAGGGAATGAAGCTCTTAAAGCGCGTAGGACTTGCTGAAAAGGCTCAAAACTATCCCGGTGAACTCTCAGGAGGACAGAAACAGCGTGTAGCTATAGCGAGAGCCATAGCGATGCAGCCTGAGATGATACTGTTCGACGAGCCTACATCAGCACTGGACCCTACCATGGTCAGTGAAGTACTTCAGGTCATCAGAAGCCTGGCAAAAGAAGGCATGACAATGATGATTGTTACTCACGAGATGAAGTTTGCAAGAGACGTGTCAAACCGTGTATTCTACATGGATGAAGGTGGAATATATGAAGATGGCAGTCCCGAGCAGATATTCGGTAACCCTCAGAAGGAAAAGACCAGAAGATTCATCAAGAGAATGAGGCAGATCGAGCTTGAGATAGAAAACAGTGATTACGACTTTGTGGGCACTACCGCACGTATAGAGGAGTTCGGCAGGGAGAACATGATGCCTCCGAAACTTATGAGGCGTGCTCAGCTGGCTTTTGAAGAGATAGTATCTCAGAATCTGGTGCCTTACTGTGAGGATCAGGAAAAGTATCCTATCAGTGTTCTCATGGAGTATTCGGATACGGATGAAAATATGAGCATGGATATCTCTTACATCGGAGACAGATACGATCCTCTGTCCGAAGGTAACGAGCTGTCTGTAGAACTGGTAAAGAAGCTCGCGAAATCTTCAAAGTATAAGTATGAAAACGGAAAGAACTCTGTGTATATGTTTTTTGAATAATGATAAAAAATATAGAAAATCCAGCTTTATTTTGGACTGTATTATCAAGGTTATATATATGAAAGATCATACAAAAATATTTATTAAAGGGAGATATTTGTTATGAAGAAGATGTTTAAGAAACTTGGTGTTGGATTATTGGCCTTTTTAATGGTCATCAATGTGTCGTTCTTTGATACAACGCAGGTAAAAGCGGACGAAACTGTGGAAACCCCGATAGTGATCGCGTCAAATGAAGCAGTTGATCCTATTTTAGCTGCTAAACCCAGAATATCGGTATCTTCTAATGGTGACAAGGTAACTCTCACCATCAAAAAGACTGATGGTGCAGAAGGGTATCTCATATATGCCAGAGAAAAGGGTACAAAAGAATATGAATGTATAGGACAATTGGATAAAGACGGATCGAAGAAGAGAAAATTCTCTTTATCAGGTCTTCCGAACGGCACATACTACATTAAGGTTAAGGCGTATGCAGGAACCATAGCATCAGAATTCAGTAAGGTTAAAAAAGTAGTTATAAACGTATCCAAACCCGATGTTCATTCTGAACTTCTCTCATTATGGGAAGCAGATGCTCCTGCAAAACAGGCTATTGTATCATACATGGAAACCATAACAGATGAAAACAGCAAGGACTATATCCCTGTTGAGGACCGTATAGCAGTGTTTGATATGGACGGTACAGTTTATTGCGAGACAGATCCGAACTATTTTGACCATCTGCTTTTGGCACACCGTGTTCTGGAAGACAAGGATTATGTAGATAAAGCTTCCGAATTTGAAAAGAAAGTGGCAAATGATGTTTTGTATATGAATGAAACAGGCAAGGAACCCGAGAATATGTCTGTAAACCATGGAACAGCTGTAGCTTCATCTTTTAAGGGCTTTACTCCCGATGAATTCTATGATTATATTGCAGAGTTTAAAAAGACGCCTATGAACAGCTACACTAACATGACACTGGGTGAAGCATTCTACGAGCCCATGCTGGAGATTATAGATTTCCTGAAAGCAAATGATTTTACTGTATATATCGTAAGCGGTACTGACAGATTCATAGTGAGAGGCCTATTAAAGGATTCTAAGCTTGACCTTCCCATGAGACAGCTGATAGGTTCAGATGTGACACTTGTTTCTGACAATCAGGGAGATACTGATGGACTTAACTATGTTTATACCGACAAAGATGAAGTGGTATTCGGCGGTGAATTTATAGTGAAGAACCTGAAGATGAACAAAGTAACCGTTATAGTTCAGGAGATAGGCACACAGCCTGTTCTGTCCTTCGGCAACAGTACAGGTGACTCCAGCATGGCTGAATACGTGACCACAAATAACAAGTACAAGAGTCTTGCATTCATGCTCTGCTGCGATGATACTGAACGTGAGAACGGCAACATAGGGAAGGCAAACAAGATGTATTCACTCTGCGAACAGTTCGACTGGGTACCCGTATCCATGAAAAATGACTGGAAGACCATATATGGTGAGGGTGTCGAGAAGATTAATGAATAATACCAGATTAATATTAATACTATTTATAGATTGTATTTTTTAGGAAAAGGAATTAGATATAGAGAAAATAATACCCGATTGGAGAATAGAAAAGTACATAGGGGGTCAATATGAGAAAAACTCTAGTTGCTTTGTTATGTTTAATTCTTATAGTAGGACTGGTTCCGGTATCATATGCAAAGGCGGATGAGCCTGCAGGAACAGTTACCGGCGAAATCGGTAGAAGCATCACTAAAACTAAAAATTCAAAGAAGATAACCTTAAAAAATGACCTGAATGAAGCTGTCCTTAAAAGTGGGATTACCATTAAAAAACTGAATGTTCAGGTAAAATATGCAAAAGTTTATGCAGGCAGAGGTGTAACTATAGAGGATTTAAGATGCAACAAAAAGAATACACTCATACTGGTGGAAGCCCTCGAAGGTTCTGACATTACCATAAATTTAAAGAAGAAGACAGTCCTGATATTAAGCGGAAGTAATTCAGCCAAGATAAAGGTAAATGCATTATGCAAGGATTGTATGGTAATAGGTAACATCCCTTCAGAGATTGTCTCGGAATATCCTGTTAAAACGAGCTCACATGCTCTGTATGATATCGCAGGCAATGATAAGCTTCATGATATAAACTGGTGGATAGAAAACTATTCTGACGACAATGTACTGATGTCAAAAGAAGACATAGACAGTATGAACGTAGCCAATTTCTCAAACGGATGCGGACTGGTTGATCTGTCTAAGTTTACAGAAGAAATCACTGCAGAAAAAGTATTCGGGCTGATCAATGACTATTCGTTCCCTTCAAAGGAATATAATGGTGACAGGAAGATAACCGAAGAAGAAAAAGAGGAAATACTTAGTAATCGTAATCTACCCGAAAATACAGATGATGTTAAGCTCAATATCCGTTATGCTGTAACTACTCAGAATGCCAGCATCAGAGCATTCCCTACGGACATATTCCTCACAAATGAGCTCGGTAAATATGACTACATGCAGGAAACCGGAATAAACTACTATGAACATCTCATAGTACTGTGGGATTCACTGGACGGTGAATGGAGCTTTGTTCAGGCTTATGACTATAACGGGTGGATGAAGAAGTCGGAATTCGGATACATCACAAAAGAAGAATTTGACGGACTGCTGGATGGTGTCGGAAAAGGAGAAGTAAAAGTATTCGGAAAAACAGGTAAGTATGTCATTGATATCAATTCGGCAGGGACTGAGTTCTCTATCAGCCTGATATCTCCTGAAGCATACGCATTCTTAGACGGTGAAGCATATAAAGACAGTCTCATTTCTACATTCAGAATGGGTACATATATTCCTTTTAAGTATGATGCTTATACATGGGTGTTCAGGGATGAAAAGGGTAATGCCGTATTTAAGACAATGAAGAGACAGAATAACTCAATGTCATCCGGCGAATATGTGGAATATCTGGGTTCTGTAAATAAACTTACAACCAGGAATCTGCTTACCATAGCAGGTAGAGCTCTCGATACTCCTTATTCATGGGGTGACAGCAGCGAGGAAGGTATGGACTGTTCATCAACTCTTCAGGGACTGTTCAAGTGCTTTGGCATATTCATACCCAGAAACTCTTCACAGCAGATAAAACTGGATGCAGATATAACAAACATATCAGAATTAAGCAAGGACAAGAAAAT
>JAEEKN010000052.1 GCA_016282435.1 Lachnospiraceae bacterium
GATAGAAGCGTTCATAGATCATAATTATGTATGTAAAAAGCGAAAAGAAGAATATGGTGATCCGTACTTCGGATCGATTCCGCCTTCGGACAGTCGTCACGCTGCGTATATGGGCAGGGCAAGTGCATTGGATAAACGTCTGTTTGCATTTGCAGCGAGTAAAACCGGCAGCGTTCTGTCTGCATGTGAGGATGCAGGCGAAGATCTTGAATATGAAGAGCCTGTAGATGAGGAAAAACTTGATGAGAGAATAAAGCATCTTAAGGATCCGTTCGGAGTATATCTGCTGTATCTTTCCGAAAGAAAAAAGATATCGTTGACAGTACTTGAAAATACAGCATGGGTATCAAAACACGTTGTATTTAAAGTAAGAAAGAACCCGAAGATCTACAGACCGGATAAGCGCACTGCTTTTCAGTTTTGTGTTGGTCTTGAACTTAATCTTGATGATACAAAGGATCTGTTATCGAGAGCCGGTTATACTATTTCCGATAGTCTGCTGGAGGATAAGATATGGGAGTTTTACATTGAGAATGAGCGCTTTGATATCATGGATATCAGCGATTCGCTAAAAAAATACGGACTTAAACCTATCCTGGATTTCTAAAAACCACGGTCGCTTTACAAACGACCGTGGTTTTTTGTGACTGCTGTATATTGATATCAGAAACTAATAAAACACTGATCTACAGGAGGATACAGCATGAAAAAAGGATTAACGGAAGTAGTTTTTATTTTGGACAGAAGCGGTTCCATGGGTGGTCTTGAATCAGATACTATCGGAGGATTCAATTCTATGCTCAACAAGCAGAAAAATGAAGAAGGAGAAGCTATCATATCAACATTACTGTTTGATGACAACTGTGAAGTATTACATGATCGTTTAGAGATCGGATCAGTAGATCCTATGACAACTGAGCAGTACTACGTTAGAGGATGTACAGCCTTACTGGATGCGGTAGGAGGCGCTATTCATCACATCGGTAAGCTTCATAAGCATATGGCCGAGGAAGATGTTCCTGAAAAGACGGTATTTATCATAACCACGGATGGGATGGAGAATTCCAGTCATAAATATACTTATGAAAAAGTAAAGACAATGATAGAGAAGAAAAAAGAGAAGAAGGGCTGGGAGTTTTTATTCTTAGGTGCTAACATTGATGCTGTCAAAGAAGCCGGGAAATTTGGGATATCAGCCAACAGAGCAGTAAATTATAAATGTGACAGCATGGGGACAGCCAAGAATTATGGAGCCATATCTCAAACTGTCAGCCTCATAAGGAACACTGTTGCCGAAGATCTTGGCTCGGATGAGTACGAAGCGAGTTTCGGTAAATGCCTGAAGGACGTTAAAGAATACTATGAAAAGAACTAAGAAAGCAGATCAAACCGAAATTCTTATTCTGAACAACAAAATACGCAGGATTATTTTGCACAGATAATTATTTATATATGTGACTGAGTGGGGTAAACTGATATTGTAGAGATTTCATCTCTCAAAAGAACCAAGATAGGATGCTATATTTGAGATAATTAAAAGGGGTGTGTTATGAATGAGTTGGAGAGAAGAGAAGTACAGGAAGCTATAGAAGCAGCGGATGATGCGCTTTTTCATTTAAAGAGCGCCAGAGCCTGTCTAAACAGTGCAGGTAACTGGGGATTGCTGGATATGTTTGGTGGAAATGCAATAACCGGATTATTAAAGCATGGTAAGATGTCAAAAGCAGAAACGGAAATTGAGAATGCAAAGTACGCACTGGAGAAATTTAGCAGGGAACTCAGGGATGTACAAGGCTTCTCTTCCATACATATAGAGGGATTTCTGACTTTTGCAGATTTTTTCTTCGATGGTTTTTTAGTAGATGTGTGGGTCCAGTCAAAGATAAGCAATGCTAAGAAACAGTGCGACGAAGCGATAAAGCAGGTAGAAGATATACGAAGGAAACTGGCTGCGTTTAATAACAGTTCCCAATAGATTATAATATCCGTATAATAAAGGTTTATATCATATGAATAACAATACTGATAATTACAGGAAAGATATAAGAACGATGAGAAAACATACATTACTTACAGGCCTTGCAGCCATCATGACCATTACCGCTTTAACAGGATGCGGAAGTGCCAATGATACTATTCAGAATACTGAAACACAACCCGAGGTAAAAGAAGAAACAGTAATAGAGACAGATGAAATAAAAGACCGGGTTCAACCGCAAGAAGTAAAAGAAGATCAGACATCCATAAATGAAGAAGCTTCTGCTGAAAACACAGAAGCTTCGGATTCAGCTGCGGATGATAAGATATACGAGCAGTTTATAAACGATGAGTTAAAACTTGATGGAAAAACCTTCTCAGAGATCTTCAGCTTTATGCATGAGGACTTTGATATGGATCCTACAACGTTCTACTATGATGTTGATGAGGACGGTAAGGACGAACTGCTTGTTACAACACTGTTCTACGGCTATAACATCTATGATGTAAGGGACGGACAGCTTGTGCTACTTGATTGCGGCGACGGAACTGCAGCTGC
>JAEEKN010000053.1 GCA_016282435.1 Lachnospiraceae bacterium
ATCTCAGCTCCCATGCTCGTAGATGCAGGCGTTAAGTTTGTTATCATCGGACATTCAGAGAGACGTGAGTACTTCAAAGAGGATGATGCTTTCCTGAACAAGAAGGTTAAGAAGGCATTTGAAGCAGGTCTTACTCCTATTCTTTGCTGCGGTGAGACACTTGAGCAGAGAGAAATGGGCGTTACCATGGACTGGATCCGTCTTCAGATCAAGTCTGACCTCGTAGGCATCACAGCTGACCAGGTAAAGAGCATGGTTATCGCTTATGAGCCTATCTGGGCTATCGGAACCGGCAAGACCGCTACTACCGAGCAGGCTGAGGAAGTTTGCAAGGGCATCCGTGAATGCATCGCAGAGATTTATGATCAGGCTACAGCAGATGCAGTTCGTATACAGTACGGCGGATCTGTAAATGCAGGAAATGCAGCTGAGCTTTTCGCACAGCCCGACATCGACGGCGGACTTGTAGGCGGCGCTTCACTTAAGGCTGACTTCGGCAAGATCGTAAACTACTAATTATACCCTTTAACGAAAATCTTTGCCGTTAAAGCCTTCCACTTGAGGGGAAGGTGGCTGCAAAGCAGCCGGATGAGGTGTAAATGATATTCGTTAATCAGTATTTAACAAAAGAAAGATTTATAAAAATAATACAGGAGGATACCGGATTATAATACTTTTATATCTGTGTGTTCTCCTGTTTTATTTAATGATTTGTTATCGTGAACAGCGTGGTAAATTGTTATCAGGGTTCTTCGCGCTGCTCAGAATGACAAAAGTTGATATACATATGTGTATCAAAATTAATTGATACTATATTTGGAGGCTTGTTATATATGAGAAAGACAATAGCATTTGGAATATGTGCATTTATGATCACTATATTTTTAGGACTGTTTGATTCCATATCCGTAAGCGCAAAAATGGAAATACCCGAGGATGCTTTTGAGTACAATGGACATTATTACTATTATTACTCAAACGACAGCATCACATGGGATGCTGCAAAAGAAGCATGTGAAGAGTTGGGCGGACATCTTGTGACATTCACAAACAAAGCTGAAGAAAACGCTATCTGGAGATATATGGGAGAACTTGGAACTCCTGCCTGGATAGGATTATATAATGACGGAGCCATAGACAGGATTTACCAGAAGGTTGGTGATGACTGGAAATGGGTTACCGGAGAAAAAGTAAGATTTGAAAACTGGGCTAAAACTCAGCCTGACCATCTGAGTCATTTCCTTCAGGATTCATTCGATATGTATGCCGCTATCGGACGTGGTGAAGAAGTAGTATTCACAGAAGTAGAAGGAATATTGGACACACCTTCATGGGGCGATTTTGATAATGAATATCATGTAGGAAAGCATGATATAAAGGGATATATCTGTGAATGGGATATTTATGAGGTAAATGTATCTAACGCTCCCAAAAAGCTGAAGAAGGGAAAAAGCGTTACTCTGAACGTAACAGTGACAGATAAAGCCGGAGACAAAGAGGTAAAGAACGCCAAAATAACATTTAAGAGCAGCAAAAAGTCCGTAGCCAAAGTAACGAGTAAGGGAAAAGTTACTGCCTTAAAGAAGGGAAAATGTACTATAACCATAAAATACAAGGACTTTACAAAGAAGATAAAGATTAAGGTAAAGTGATATATTAAAGAATAGTAAAATATATAAATATGCCTTGACTAATATCGAACTCCGTTTTATAATACATAAGGTTTGGCGGTGCTAATATATAGTTGAGCTCAGTTATCATACTGTTAAGCTTGATAACTATAAGAGTTGGCATTTTATAGCAGCGGGATCGTATGATAATGTACAATTTATTTTAGGAGGATATATATTATGGCTAAGAAGCCCACAGTACTATTGATACTTGACGGGTACGGTCTGAATGATAAGACCGAGGGAAATGCAGTAGCATTGGCAAAAACACCCGTTATGGACAGATTGATGAAGGAATATCCCTTCGTAAAAGGTAACGCTTCGGGAATGTTTGTAGGACTTCCTGACGGACAGATGGGTAACTCTGAGGTAGGACACCTGAACATGGGTGCAGGACGTATTGTATACCAGGATCTTACACGTATCACAAAAGAGATCCAGGATGGTGATTTCTTCAAGAATCCCGAACTTCTCCGCGCAGTAGAGAACTGCAAGAAGAATGATTCATCACTTCATCTTTACGGACTGGTATCAGATGGCGGTGTTCACAGCCATATCACACATATTTATGGACTTTTGGAACTTGCAAAACGCAATGATTTAAAGAAAGTATACGTTCACTGCTTCCTTGACGGACGTGACACACCTCCCGCATCAGGTAAGGATTATGTGGCACAGCTCGAAGCAAAGATGGCAGAGATCGGCGTAGGTGAGGTAGCATCTGTTCAGGGTCGTTACTATGTAATGGACCGTGATAAGAACTGGGACAGAGTAGAAAAAGGTTATGCTGCGCTGGTATATGGCGAGGGTAATGAGGCTGAGTCAGCTACAGCCGGTATCCAGGCTTCATACGATGCAGGTGTAACAGATGAGTTCGTAGTACCTTTCGTAGTAAAGAAGAACGGAGCTGCCGGAGCGACCATCAAGGCAAATGGTGCTGTAATCTGCTTTAACTTCCGTCCCGATCGTGCACGTGAGATCACTCATGCTATGTGTGATGAGCAGTTTGACGGATTTGAGAGAAGAAACGGATTCTTACCTCTTACCTATGTATGCTTCACAGAGTATGATGTAACTATAAAGAACAAGACTGTAGCTTTTGAGAAGGTACAGCTCACCAATACATTCGGAGAGTATATCTCCAAGCTCGGACTTAAGCAGGCTCGTATCGCTGAGACAGAGAAGTATGCACATGTTACATTCTTCTTTAACGGCGGCGTAGAGGCTCCCAATCCGAACGAAGACAGAATCCTCGTAGATTCACCCAAGTACGTTCCTACATACGACAAGAAGCCCAGAATGAGCGCTTACACCGTATGTGACAAGCTGAGCCAGGCTATTACCAAGAAGGATGAGGATGGAAACGCTTATTATGATGTGATCATCTGTAACTTCGCTAACCCAGATATGGTAGGACATACCGGCGTAATTCCTTCGGCTGTTAAGGCTATCGAGGTTATCGACGAGTGCTTAGGCGAGCTTGAGACATTTATCAAGGAAGTTGACGGAACCATGTTCATCTGTGCTGATCACGGAAACGCAGAACAGCTCATCGACTATGAGACAGGTGCTCCTTTCACCGCTCATACTACCAACCCCGTACCTTTCATTCTTGTAAACTACAAGGATGGCGTAAAGCTTCGTGAAGGCGGCAAGCTGGCAGATATCATTCCTACACTGCTTGAAATCATGGAGATCGAGCAGCCCAAGGAGATGACAGGAGAGTCACTGCTTGTAAAATAATTACAGGACTTTTTTACAGGAAGCTGTTGTACTGCGGTACAGCAGCTTCTAATTTTTTTAAAAAATACAAAAAAGAAATGTCTAAAAGACTAATATCAAATTGTTGACAAATAATATAGTATATGCTATAAATCATAAAGTATGAATAAATTTTAGATGAGGTTAGAAAAATGAATGATAATGAAAAGAAGTATAAGCTTCTGATAATCAATCCGGGTTCAACATCTACAAAGGTAAGTCTGTTTGAAAACGAAAAATGTCTGTTTGAACATAGTCTGTTTCATGATGCTCCGGAGCTTTTAAAGTATCCTCATGTCAATGACCAGATGGACTTTAGATATGGCGTGATCATGGATATGCTGAAAAATGAGGGAGTTGCGCCTGATAGTATCGATGTTTTTGTCGGAAGAGGAGGAAGCGCATGTACGCAGCCCGGTGGTGTCACCACGGTAGATGAGAAACTGTATGATGACACAGTGGCAGCTGTAGGTGGCAGTGAGCATCCTGCAAAGCTGGGAGTTATGCTCGCATGGAAGTTTGCCAAAGAATTTGGAAGGGATGCATATACACTGAATCCTACAAATGTTGACGAATACTGTGATTATGCCAGACTTACCGGTATCAAGGGAGTATACCGTGTATCGCATTCACATGTATTGAACCAAAAAGCTGTAGCAGAAGCTCATGCGAAGAAAATGGGCAAAAAATATGAGGATTGTAATTTTATTGTGGCACATATAGACGGAGGCATCACTGTAAGTGCACATGATCATGGAAGAATGGTTGACGGTAATATGGGTGCTGACGGAGAAGGAGCATTTACCCCTACACGTATAGGCAGTGTGCCTGCGCTTTTGATGCTCGATTATGTGGAAAAACATTCCGTAAAAGAAGCAAAACTTCTCTGTGCGAGATCTGGCGGATTTGTCAGTCTGTTTGGAACCTCGGATTCCGATAAAATACATGCGCTTGTAGATGCCGGGGATAAAAAGGCTTCACTTGTCTGGAACACAATGATCTACCAGATATGCAAAATGATAGGTGAAATGAGTACTGTTCTCTGCGGTAAGGTGGATGGCATACTGCTCACAGGCGGACTGCTCAGATTCGATGATATAAGAGCGGGCATAGAGAAGAGATGTGGATTTATCGCACCTATCAGCGTATATCCCGGAGAGATGGAGCAGGAAGCACTGGCATACGCAGTACTGGATGTTTTAAGAGGCGAGGCTACAGCCATGAAGTACTCAGGCAAGAATGTCTGGGACGGATTTGAGGGACTCGATCTCTAAATTTCAAGCGTAGCTGACTGATGAGGTGAAAATAAAAGTATATCATAATAGGAGAGGTATAAACATATGAGCATGGTAGATGATATCAAGAAAAAAGCACAGAGCAAACTGATGACTATAGTACTTCCCGAGGGTGATGAACCCCGTACTGTACAGGCAGCAAAGATTATAATAGATGAAGGACTGGCAAAGCCTGTTCTTATCGGTAAAAAGGATGCAGTAGAAAACACAGCTAAAGAGACTAATACCGATATCACAGGTATAGAGATCATAGATCCCGAAAACAGTCCGAAATCAGCTGATTATGCAAAAGAGCTGTTTGAACTTCGTAAGGCAAAGGGTGTAACGGAAGAGGATGCAGCGAAACTTGTTAAGGATGTAATGTACTATGGTATTATGATGGTAAAGACAGGGGATGCCGACGGTCTGGTATCTGGCGCTGTTCATACTACAGGTGATATGCTTCGTCCTGCACTTCAGATCATAAAGACAAAGCCCGGGATCAAGGTGGTTTCATCGAGCTTCCTGATGGATTGCCCGAACAAGAACCTGGGACATAACGGACTGCTCGTATATGCCGACTGTGTGGTAATGCCCAATCCCACAGCTGATGAACTGGCTGAGATAGGTATTTCGGCAGCTGATACAGCGAAGAGACTGTGCGGTATAGACGAGCCGAAGGTAGCATTCCTTTCATTCTCTACTAAAGGAAGCGCCAAGCATGAGCTCGTTACTAAGGTACAACAGGCTGTAGCTAAAGCTCATGAGCTGGCCTCGGATCTCTGCCTCGACGGTGAGATGCAGTTCGATGCTGCACTCGTTCCTGAAATAGGAGCGTCCAAGGCTCCCGGAAGTCCTGTGGCCGGTCATGCAAATGTACTTATATTCCCTGATCTTCAGGCTGGAAACATCGGATACAAGATAACACAGAGAATAGGTGGAGCAGAGTGTTTCGCCGTGCTTCAGGGTCTGGCAAAGCCCTGCAATGATCTCTCCAGAGGTTGTTCGGTGGAGGATATCGTAAATACTGTGGCATTTACCGCAGTTCAGGCACAGTAAATTAATATAAGGACGTGCGGCGACTCCCAATCTTAATATCGCAATAAGGGTAGGAGTCGGCTCTGTCTGGGTAGCATCCCTGCCGAATTTCGATGCCGCAACGCCTCGTCAAACTTCCTCTAAGAGCAGAAATCAAAAGCGCTCAGCAAAGGCTTCGCGTTTTGCTGCTCTAAGAGGTGATTTTGACTCGGCTAAGAGCGCGGGTCCGTCGGACAAATGAAATTCGGCAGGGAAACATACCCATTACGAGCCTGATCGAAGTCTTTATATGCGATATTAAGATTTCGCCACGCCCGGAGCCGTCGCCGCACTTCTCTATACTGAAAGTGCAACTTATAGTTTTATAAAGTACCAATGAACTAAGTTCCACACTTCTTATAGCGGCCTTGATGATATTTTAGTGGAGGCGGTGGTGTTGGCTTCCTAAACTTTGTAGATGATTTTTGTCGTGTAGACTGAGGTACTTTATGATGAATAAAAATTCTCTAAACAAGGCTTTTGTTGAGTCTTTTAAAGATTATGCAGTCCAACACAATTATATCTATTTAAAAAAATATGATATGTTTACGAAATGTTCTGGAACTTTTTTAGTTAAGTATTTTTTTGTTGAAAAACTATCGGGTTTGTCTAAAAATGAGGTGGGGTTCTCGGTGTCCGGAAATGTCAAATCTGTTTATTCAAAGTCACTTAAAAAGGATGAACTGAAGGTAAGTTCGATAAGAAACAAACAGTTTGTCGATATAATAAAAGGGTATGATAATACTTATCCCCATATATATTATTGTGATGATGAAAATGCAAAGACTGTTATGGAAAAGGCCTTTTATGATGCAAAAGCAGGTATTCTATCAGAAATTGAAAGCGTAAATTCTATGGAAGATTATCTTGATTATTGCCATAGAATAAATACTGCTCAGATTAGACTTGCAACAGAATTTTGTGGTGACTCGTTGGCTATGATAGTTGCTGATGATCATTATGATATGACGAAAACGTTCAACGAGTTTATGACGGCACTGAAAAGTAAATATGGTATATCATATGTTAATTCAGTTAGTAAAGCATATTATACAGGTTTAGTTGAGAAAATCTCTCTTGATCGTGATAAGGTATATATAAATAAAGATTTGTACAAAAAGGCATTAAACGAAGCCGAAAAACGCAAAAATGCCAATTTGACCGTTCTTAAGGAACTTGGACTTATAACTTGAAAAAACAGAGGGGCTTGGTTATCTCAAGCCCCTTAATGTATTTGTGCGCCTGTTGCTGTTAAGGTTGGGAGTTATTTATAATTCTATTAGGCTTTCCATACTGCAGTGAAGAGATTTACTGAGCATAAGAAGAGTGATAGCAGAAGCATTATTGATATTTCTTTGACGTTGTTCGAAAAGTTGTATCTGACGAATAGATACACCGGAATCTGCGGCAAGTTCAGACTGTGACAGTCCACAGTTAATTCTTTTTGTTTTGAGCCTTGTTTCGGGATTTTTTTCTTTTATCAGATTATTCATATGTTCTGCAAATTTGGTAACATCCATCTCATGGTAAACAGGATATAATGAGATAATATGGGACATAGGTACAGCTGTCATTATATCCATAAATGATCTGGCAGAATACCATTGATAGAAAGCAAGAGCCCAACCTGCCCAGTATTCCGGACTTTTGTCGAGATACATGATGTCTTCTGTCAAGGTATACGCTGTATGCGTTTCGTCAAGTACAAGACGTGTCAGTTCGCAGCCGTTCATTCCTGCGACATAACGGGGATTGCCTTTGGCAAATTGTTTTGAAATATCGGAGACAGCAAATGTGAGCCCGAAAGTATCGGGATTAATATTCAGAGTCATAACGGCATAATCAACAGCATGACCCAGAATGTTCTGAGCATTTTGAAGATAAGATTCATCGTAAGCGCGGATCATCATTTTCTATCGCCTCCCTCATAATGTCTATCATGAACAATTCGTTGATACTATCGGCTGTTCTTTTTGTGCTTCGATATGCTTTACGGGCTTCTCGGTCTCTAAAGTTTTTTCGCTCGTAATAAGTTTCTGCATTGGCGGTTTCAGCTTCGATAAATTTAATTTTCGAAAAAGATTTTTCGCTTTTAAGTACTATCTGTTCCCCAAGTTTTCCCAGATGCATTGCTTCAGACAACTTTGACAGGGAAATAGTACCGGACACAAAATCCTGAGCAAAAGAGAAATATGAATCGTCAGCACGGTATCCGATAACAATATCATATCCGTTAGGATCTATAAAGAAATGATCATGGAGATATTGTTTAGCTTCTTCAGCGATACTTCCATTTTGCCAGTAGGTTCTGTAATTTGTAAGGATAGCCAGCCAATTAAGGATGGTATATGAAGGATCGTTAAGATTCAAAACGGATAAGCCGGTAAGATCGAGTTCATAGCAGTTTGAATAGCCGTCGCGGTTATCGGAACAAGCCCATTCGTTTGCAAGTTCCTTATCTTCAGTGGTATAAAATCCATAACCATAATCATTTGTACGTTTGCTGCCATGGTAGACAGGAACCTGGATGATATGGTCGGAACCATGGTATACTATCATAATTAATCACCTCTTTCTGATATAATTATATCGCTACAGCGATACAATGTCAAATACTTTTCAAATAAACATGATTTTACATTAGAAAAAGAAATACGGAATTTTTATTTTTTAAAATCATACTTGATTTAAATTCGAATACTGACTATAATATAGAGTGGATTAAAATTTTGGAGGAAATATATAATGAAAATCTTAGTTTTAAATGCAGGTAGCTCATCACTCAAGTATCAGCTCATCGATATGGAGAATGAGAAGGTTCTTGCAAAAGGTAACTGTGACCGTATCGGTATTGAGAATCCTTTCTGCAAGCATAAGTGCGGAGACAAGGAACAGGTAGTGATCGATGACCGCGAGATCAAGAATCATAAGGATGCCATCAAGATCATCCTTGAACTTCTGGTAGATAAGGAGCAGGGATGTCTGAATTCTATGGACGAGATCGGTGCCGTAGGACACAGAGTAGTTGCTTCAGGCGAGTACTTCAAGGAGCCCACACTTGTTACAGATGAGTCTCTGGAGAGACTCAAGCTTACTTTTGAACTTGGACCTCTTCACAACCCTCATGCATATACCGGTGTTGTAGCATGCCGTGAAGTTATGCCCAATACTCCCATGGTACTTGTATTCGATACCAGCTTCCATCTTACTATGCCTGAGGAAGCTTATATGTACAATATCAAGTACGAGGATTACAAGGATTTCCATGTAAGACGTTATGGTGCACACGGAACCAGCCACAAGTATGTATCGGGTGCAGCAGCTGAGTATCTCGGAAAAGATATCAAGGACTTAAATATCATCACATGTCACTTGGGAAACGGTTCTTCTATCAGTGCTGTAAAGGGCGGCAAGTGTGTTGATACTTCTATGGGATTCACTCCTTTAGCAGGTGTATGTATGGGTACACGTTCAGGTGATATCGATGCTTCTGCGGTAGAGTTCCTGGCAAAGAAGAAGAACATGGATATCTATGAGATCACATATTATCTCAACCATGACTGCGGTCTCAAGGGACTTTCAGGCGGATATTCAGATTTCAGAGACCTGACAGCAAACGTAAAAGAAGGTGGCGAGAAGGGTAAGCGCGCTGAGTTAGCACTCAAGAAGTTCGCTTATGACTGCAAGAAGTATGTAGGTGCATACATGGCAGTTCTCGGACGTGTTGATGCTATAGTATTTACAGCAGGTATCTCAGAGTGGAACGGATTCATCATCAATGACATTCTTGAAGGTCTTGATGTATACGGTATCGAAGTTGACAAGGCAAAGAATACAGATTCCTGTCCTGTTCCCGTAAAGGATATCACCGGAGCTAACGGCAAGGTTAAGCTTCTCGTAATCCCTACAAACGAGGAACTTGTAATCGCTAGAGAGACCAAGGATGTTGTAACAAAATAATAGGAGGAAAAAGACATGAGTTTTATAGATGACATCAAAGCACGTGCACGTAAAAATATCAAGACCATCGTTCTTCCCGAGGCTGAGGACAGACGTGTTCTTGAAGCAGCAGCTACCACTCTTAAGGAGGGTAATGCAAAGGTAGTTCTTTTAGGAGCTAAGGCTGATATCGAAAAGCTTGGTGAGGGTCTCGACCTTTCAGGTGCTACCATCATCAATCCTAAGGAGAGCGACAAGCTTCAGGCTTACATTGATAAGCTGGTAGAGCTTCGTGCAAAGAAGGGTATGACTCCCGAGCTTGCAGAGCAGTCACTTACCACAGACTTTACTACATTCGCAGTAATGATGGTTAAGATGGGTGATGCTGACGGCGTAGTATCAGGCGCATGCCACTCTACAGCAAACACACTTCGTCCCTGCTTACAGATTCTTAAGACTGCTCCCGGCAACAAGTCGGCTTCAGCATTCTTCCTTATGATCGTTCCGAACTGTGAGTATGGTGAGGATGGCGTATTCGTATTCGGTGACTGTGGTCTGAACCAGAATCCTGATCCCGAGCAGCTCGCTGAGATCGCTTCACAGTCTGCAAAGAGCTTTGAGCTTCTGACAGGCAAGAAGGCAAGAGTTGCTATGCTCAGCCATTCTTCAAAGGGCAGCGCAAAGCATGATGATGTTACAAAGGTTGTAGAAGCTACCAGGATCGCTAAAGAGACATATCCTGATATCGACCTTGACGGCGAACTTCAGCTTGATGCAGCTATCGTTCCTTCAGTAGGTGCTTCAAAGGCTCCTGATTCAAAGGTAGCCGGCAAGGCAAATGTTCTGATCTTCCCTGACCTTGATGCAGGAAACATCGGATACAAGCTTGTTCAGCGTTTGGCAAAGGCAGAAGCTTACGGTCCTGTTATGCAGGGTATCGCAGCTCCTGTTAACGATCTGTCACGTGGATGCTACGCTGAGGATATCGTCGGTGTAGTAGCTATCACAGCAGTTCAGGCTGCAGCTAAATAAGTAATCAATTGTAATAATCACATTAATATTTTCCGAACACAACGGCAAAATAGAGACTAATACCATAAAATTCTTACTTAAACTTCAATAAGAAGGACAGTCTGCAATTGAGCGATCAAACGCAGACTGCCCTATTTTTTCAATCAGAGGTCAATCCGAGGAACGGTTCTCTGATCACAGACAATTATATGAAACAGGTACATGTTTTACACGTGTTACATCGAACAGACCTGTATCGGTTATCTTTAATTCCGGAATGACGGGGAGAGCCATAAAGCATAATGTCATAAACGGATCTGCATATTCTTTGATATGAAGTTTTTGACGGGCAAGTGTGTCCATTTCTTTGATCCTGTCAGCAACTTCTTCTCCGGGTTTGTCGGTCATAAGTCCGGCAATCTCATGCTGGAGGCTGTCAAGTACTTTTCCTTCGGAAACTATGACCATTCCTCCGCCTATCTCTATAAGTTTATTAGCAGCTATAAACATGTCGTTATCATTATCACCTGCAACGATGATATTATGAGAATCATGCGCTACACTTGTGGCTAAAGCTCCGTTTGTGAGACCAAAACCTTCAAGAAGTCCAAGCCCCACAGTACCCTTACCATGGTGGCGTTCTATAACGGCTATCTTTACGATATCCTGTTCATCCTTTATCCAGCTGCCGTTACTATCGGTTTTAACTATCGCTTTTCTTTCGTCGGTAACTACAGAATAGGGAACCAGTTTTATGGTCCTTACATTATTGGAATCAAGCTTCAGGTTTAGCCTTGAAAAAGAGAAATCCTTTACATTCATACGCCCGCTGACATTTACAGGCTTGATATGCCGGTCTTTCGCAAGATATTTTCCTTGTTCAGCCACCTGCTTACCGTCGATAAATACTTTCTGTATCCTGATATCGTTCAGATCGTCAAATATCACTAGATCGGCCCTTCTGCCCGGAACTACAGCCCCTCTGTCGTTTAGTCCGAAACATGTGGCCGCATTTATAGTAGACATACAGATAGCGGTGATGGGGTCAAGTCCTTTTCTTACAGCTAGACGGATATTATTATCAATATGACCTTCGTTCAAGAGGCTGGCGGCCTGTCTGTCGTCAGTACAGAAAAGACAGAAACGTTCATTTTTTTCATTAACTCCCTGGAGAAGATTTTCAACATCATGACAGCTTGTGCCCTGGCGGAGCATAACATATATACCTCTGCGGGTTCTTTCTTTAAGGTCTTCAGGAGTCGTACATTCATGCTCATCCCTGATCCCGGGAACAGCATATGCGTCAAGCTGGGAGCCGACCAGATAAGGACAATGACCGTCAATGATCTTCTTAGCATTGTACGCAACCATTATCTTATCCAGGATCTCATCATCCGCATTTACTACTCCGGGGAAATTCATCATTTCTCCGAGTCCGAGTACACGCGGATGATCTATACGCTCCGATATTTCTTTCGCTTTCAGGATAGCACCAGAGTTTTCAAAAGGAGTGGCAGGAACGCATGAAGGAAACTGAAGAAATACCCGGAGGGCTATATCTTCAGTACTTTTTAGCATATAATCGAAACCATCCAAACCGCATACATTGCATATTTCATGAGGATCGGCGATGACTGTGGTGGTTCCGTGAGGAACTATCATCTGCGAAAAATAGGCAGGCGAAAGGTGAGAGGATTCGATATGCACATGTCCATCTATAAATCCCGGAGCAACAAATGCGCCTTTTAGATCAATGGTATTCTTTGCATCTTGCGCGGAGTTTTTACCGTATCCGGCAATGGTTCCATCCGAGATCAGAAGGTCAGATTCAAATACTTCTTTGTTGAAAACATCTATGATCCTGCAGTTTTTCAAACAGAGATCGGCAGGTTCCCTTCCTGCGGCAACATCTATAATGTGTTTCAGATCTTTTTTATCCATATAAACCCAGCTCCTCATGTGTAGAATTAAATACTAATATAGTAGCATATTTTAGATACAATAACAAGAGTGTATATTATCGTGAATTACTTCAATAAATGCATGGGAGTTTTGCTGTTTTATGTTGTCTTTTGCTCTATTTTGTAGTAGAATAGAATATATACTGACATTTGCAATCGGAATATATTAAAAAGAGGTATGATCGGATATGCAGATAAATGTTTTTTTGGATAAAAGATGATGTAAATATCGATGTGAGGAGAATTGTATGAAGAAAGTATATTTAATGTTTTTGACGGTGATATTATTACTGATCGGAATGGGGAGCAACAGTGCTTTTGCTGCCGAAAAGTACGAAGAAAAGATCACCGCAATGCTTGAAAACCTGTATAGATTCGAGTACGGTATTTTATATGATATCGAACAGAGCGATCCTGAAGTCGGTAAAGAGATCAAGATAAAATTGGACAAGGATACTATGGCGAAGGCTTCAGCACTCTATACAGATATATACACCAAAAAACCGTTTAACACAGAGAAAAATGATAACTCTTTGATCCTGAAGTATAAGATCGGATCCAAAGAGATAAAAAAGATTTCTAAAAATCTGTTTGGAAAGAGCCTGAAAGTTTCTGATATCAAATCGGATATGATATGTGGATATACAGATTTATATAATGATGCTAAAGAAGGATGCTTCATACAAAGGTACCTAAATCAGAACAGGGGCGACGCGACAGGAATATATCCTTATATTACCGACGTTACCCAAAAAGGGAAAAAATACATAGCAAATAAATTGTGCTTTTTTACTGTTTCCGGAAAAGAAATACCGGATGAGGTTAGGTATCTAATCTCATACACATTAAAAAAATCTTCAAAATCAAAAAATGGTTTTGTGATATCCGATATGATAGTAGTAAAGTTGGATCTGGATATTACAGATGCGGAGAGATATGTATTGATGCTATCGGATGTTGATGGAGATGTGCTACCCATCGGGTTAGAGATGAGTTACGGTACAGATCCGTTTTATCCCGATACTGACCAGGATACTATATATGATTATATAGAGGTTTATAACGGCAAAAACCCTTTGGACCCTTATGATGTTGATGGGGGAGATACCGATTCTGATATTGACTGGGATGGACTGAAAGACTATGATGAAATCCTGGTATACGGTACGGATCCGATGAAGAGCGATACCGATGATGACGGTCTGAGCGACGGGATGGAGATCAAGTATAAATTTGATCATTTTAATATGGATAGCGACAACAATGGGGTAAAAGATGGGGATGACAGCATTCGGCCGACTTATGTCTTTCATGCACGAAAATTAGGCTGGAAATTTGACGAATATCTGCAAGCTGCCGGAGAAAA
>JAEEKN010000054.1 GCA_016282435.1 Lachnospiraceae bacterium
CGTCAAACTTAGATGTATGTCCCTTGGTATTTGTGGTATCCGTAAGAGCATCCGCATATGAACTTGAACCATAAGCAAGAGCTTCGCCGTCACCTATTACAACATATTCTTTTCCGGAGCTGTCCTTAACGGAAACCTTACCTGTGTATGAATACTTCTTTCCAAACTCGGCTAATCCGCCGTCAACAGTTGCTATTGTTTTCTTTATCTTATTTCCGCTCTTAACGGTGATGTATTTAACAGTAACCTTAACCGCAGGAGCAACAGGGATATAGAGTGTTCCGTCCATTTCCTGTGAGTACTTCTTCTTGGTAGTCCATGACTTTCCTCCGTCATACTCTGCAGCATTACCCTTGGTATTAGAACTGTCTTCCTTAGCCTGGTTATAGCTGTTAGAGCCGTATGCAAGCCACTCACCCTCACCGAGGACTGTGTATGTCACTCCGTCTTTCTTAACGCTTGTCTTTCCGGTATAAGTATACTTGCTTCCTACGGTAGCCTTGCCGCCGTTAGCTTCAGCAACAACCTTGTCTGCTGATCCGTTGCTCTTTAATGTTATGTACTTGACACTTACATTGTATCCCGGATTTTCAACAGGCTTACAAGGTATATACAGTACCATTGCATTTCCGTCAGGTCCCCTCATAGGAGAAGTGTCGGTAGTGGTACTTGTATAACCGAGGTCGGGATTCTTCGGGTTCTGGACCATAAACAGGGGAGTTCCCGAAGATTTTACGAAATCAAACTTGGCATCATTACAGCTCGAATAACCCTTGTCAAAACTGTCAAGGCTGCTCTCGTTGCCAACATATATCCTTGTCTTGTAACTGTAAGGATAGTTGAAAGTCCTTATCTTGTCATGTTCGTAATCAGTTCCGTCAAAGTCAGACCATCCGTTTGAAAGCGTCGATGATTCGTAACGTACAACGCCGCCGCACTTCGTACAGTAGTAACTGCGTGAAGCCTGTCCCGTCCAGCTGTAGCCGGAAGGAGAAAAAGGATCTGAATACTGGAACGTATACATATAGTGGAATCTGCGGGTATCCTTGCAGGTACACTTCTTTTCCGTTACATGCTCGGTGTCGGTATAGTAAACAGGAGAATAAGAATTACCCTTGCTGTCCTTTACGATCTCCTTAATGGAATTTCCAAGACTGTATCCCCATACAAGACTACCTTCGATACCGCACCATGTCTGGGGGTATTTGTCAGACTTCATGTAGTCCTTGTCAGTTTCGGTATATATCTCGGTTCCCTTATCCGCATCGATATAATGGATAATGAGCTTTCCGGGAAGTACCTGTGGACTGCAGAGGATATAGGCGGTATGCCACTTACCCTTATCCATGGTCTTAAATGCGAGTTCCTGCTTGTCTGTAAGTGAATCCTTGGCCATGCTTGCGGAATGAACATATCCGAACACGCCCTGATCCACTGCCTTTGAAGCGGAAGTATCTATCGGGTTCTCGGAACCATACAGCTCTGCTCCGTCATCACCGTAGAGCATTCCGAGCAGTGTGGTGGGTACATATGTCTTTCCACCGGAATAAAGTGATTCCCTTAAGCTTATATCACTGTATTCTTTATTGAAATCATAATATCCGTTACTGCTCTGCGTATTCCATTTAACTTCTTTATCTATAAACTTGTACTTGCCCTGTGAGTCAACATAGAAATACTTGATCGCAAGCATGGTTCCGTCCGGAGTTACGTCATTAGGCTTTACGGGTACGAATACCTTTACGGCCAGTTTCTCGTCATCCAGGGTAGGAACATCACAGTTACAGTTGCTTGCCGAATTGAAGTCAAGATTTGTAAGCTCTGAGCCTATCTTCTTCTTTGCGTCTGAATAATCATATGTTATTCCTTCGGAACCTGCCGCATATACGGCAAGTCTCTTATACTTCGCGGAATCACTCAGATCCAGGACAAATCCGGAAGGCAACGTATTGCTGGGGATTATCGTATCACCTCTGTGGTAGTCATTGCTTTCTACCATATCTCCTACCGGCTTTCCGGTAGATGAATTGATATAAACAATCCTTACATTTGTCTTGCGTTTGTCTACCTTGACATAAGGTACGAACAGTTTCACTGCCTTTGTATCAGCTACCGTGGGAGTAAAGCTGTATTTAAGACTGTCCTTTGTCACGTCATACTTATTGTTCTTGTATGTTCCGTTATAGGTAGCACTGCTCATATCGTTGCTTGTCGTACTGTACAGTGCTTTCGGTGCCCTGCTGCCGTACTGGGACTCATTTGCGGGAGCATATGTCTCTCCGTTAAATGTTATGACAGAATCTGCGCTGTGAGAATATTCAGAACCTATCGCAGCGGTATCACCCGCCTTGAAATCCTTGAGCACTGTTCCGGTATTTGTTACGTACTGGATATAGACATTTATAGGGGTTGCCTCTCCCTTTGTAAGAGGAACCCATACAACAACATCCTTGCCCTTAGGTATCTCGCTTATGGTGTATTTTGAACCTGTGTACGTTCCTGTTCTCTTTGCGGTGCTGTTCTTTGCACTTGTATAAGAAAGAACTGAACTGATCGAAGCTGCAGGTATATCAAAAGCACCTGTGTTCTTTAAGGCATATCCTGTAAAATCACTGTCTGAAGGAAGCACGATGTCAACCTTCACGTTCTTGTCACCTTCCCTGACAGGGGTATCGAATGTCTTCTGGAAAGGTATGCCTACCTGTGTGAGCTTATCGGCATCAAAGAAACCGAGGTATACCTTTCTCTCGGGAACCTTTTTCTGTAAAGGTATCCATATACAGTACCGGTTGTTCTCCGTGATCGCTTCTTTTATAGTGTACCTCTTTGCACCAGGAGAATAAGTTCCATTCTTCTTCGTTGACATATTCTTGGCATCGGAATACTTGACAACCTTGGAATAATCAGTTCCATGAACATCAAATGCTCCTGTAGATGCAAGCTCGTATTCTTCAGCAAGGCTTGCAGGTACCTCGAACATGCGCTCGGTGTTCTTTGCTCCTGCAACAGCACTTTCTAACTGTACCGGCTCTATGGTCGAGAAACCTTTGTTGGTATCCTTGTCATAGAAGTTTACAAAAATATCAGCTCCCGTCCTTTTAACAGGTACAAACACGATAAGACTGTTAGTAGAGAAAGAGAAAAGGTCTGTCTCTACTCTGGCTGTTGCTCCCGTACTGTTGAGGGTATATTGCTTTTTAAACCATGTTGAAACCGAATTGTAAACGCCAGCCACGATTTCTTTAACCATATCATACCAGCTCTTCGGCTCCACAGCCGAGTCTAAAACATCATAATCAGCAATACTGTTGTTTACATCATTCGACCAGGTGTATATCGGTGCTCTTCCATTATATTTCCCATCAGTTACGAGGCTATACTTGGTGCCGCCACTGCTGAATACTGTCTTATTGAGCGTTTGATCAAAATATGCTTTACGGCTAAAACTGTCATCTGATCCATCGATCAGGGTGAGCGATGTAGCTTCGTTCACGGTATGAACAACTTCTCCGTCACTTACATCATAATACTTTACGGTTACCGGAACCTCTCTGTGTAAAGGTACGGGAATATTGATACATTTCTTCATCGCTTCACTTATTTTAGCCTTATCGCTCCATGAAACACCGTTTATTATGCTGTCAATAGTCCAGTAAGGATCATACTTGGCCAGCTTGCATACGGAATCGCCACTGGTTCCGGGCCATTTCATGGCAAAAACATGATTGATATAAAGCTTATTCGTGGACGAATCACCGCAGTTTTCAATAAAATCATAGATAAAGTCCGCTTTGAAATAATAGTATGTAGTTACAATCTGTTTCTTTTCATTTATATCGTCCCACCAATAGAAATCAAGATCTTTATTAACAACATCGGGATCAAGGCTCTCGCCTTCTTCCTCACCAAACTGAAGATCAAAACGCAACATCTTGTCTTTATATTTTTTGGTATC
>JAEEKN010000055.1 GCA_016282435.1 Lachnospiraceae bacterium
AACCGGTTGATATTTCATTGGCGTTTATTTCAGATGGGGAAGTGAATGTTAATGAATAAGGAAGCAATAAGGATATGTGTTATGGATAATGGCAGAGGTTCCCCTCTGCCATAAATTGTGAGTTGATATGAATATAAATGCGATTCAAAAAAGTTTTTCTTAAATTCATCTGAAAAATCAAAAATGGATTATAGGTATTATCCCTTGTCCCTATTTTTGCTCTGGAATGGCTGCGATTTTCTCGGTTCATCGAGGAACTTCTTGATGCTGTCATTCATCTTTTTAAGTCGGGTGTACTCAGCCTCTTTAGCTTTGTATGACTCGGCTAATCTGCTACGGTCGGCAGTCAGCTGCTTATAATGTTCTTCGATATCTTTGAGCTTAAATTTCCTGGTATCCACGCCGAAATGCTGCAAACGTTCCTCGGCTCCCCAGAAGAGTGTGAGCTGGTAGTGGTGAGAGCGGTAGTAACGGTCGGGATCCTTGGAGGTGTTGTAGGCATCTGCATACTTTTTGTTTTCTTCATACTGTCTTGCAAAGTTAAGGATATGTCTGAAATTCTGTAACTCCTTGTCCAGCCTGACAACTTCTTTTTTATCGGCACGGGCTTTTTTGTGGAGTTCCTCCAAGTGTTCGTTTAAAGCTTTTTCAGACCCGAGCCCGAGTCTTCCAAGTTCTGCAAGAATGGCGGTAGCACGTTTCATATTTTCCTTGTCAGCCCATCTGGATAAGCCGATACTGTTGGCAAACTTCTCGCTTGAAGTATCAATGAGATCGGTGGGAGTATTTCTGAATTCCTGAAGAACTTTTTCAAGGGTCAGTCCGCTTTTAAAGAAAGCTTCAGGTGCTGTTCCGGCGGTACCGGAATATGCGCTTTCGGGTCTTACTTCTTCTTTGGTACCGGAATTTTCTTCTATACGCTCACGGATTCTTTCTTTTGTATATTCTGAACCAAGTGAGCTGGCTCTTCCTCTTACAAAACGGTCTTTGCCTAAAGGACGGAAAGTGATATATTTTGCAGCGCCTTCACCAAAGGATTCCCCGTTTATCTCGTAGTTCTTTTCTTTCATTAGCCTTATGAATTCCTCATAGGATTGTGCTTTCTTTATACATTCGTCTATGTCCTTTTTTATCTGTGATTTCCAAGAATCGCCTTTCCTGTCATGCTGCCATTCATTGTAAGTCCTGTTGATCTTTCGGGAGTTGTCTATCACGGATTTGTTATGCTCTCGGCAGAGGCTGTCGCTGATATTCCTTATCTTATAATGTGACTGGATGCAGTCATGATACTTGTGATAATCTATGTTGTTGGCGGCGCAGAATAGCAGATGATTATGGACATGGTTTTTATCTATATGAGTTGCAAGCACATAAGAATATTTTCCCTGAAGAAGCTTTCCGGCAAGTTCTTCCCCTATGGTATGCGCCTCGTCCGGTGTGATCTCCCCGGGCTGGAAGGACTGGATAAGATGGAAGGCTTTTATGGTATCGGACTGTCTTGTATGGGACAGTGCAAATTTAAAGTCATAATCTGCCGTCTGTGGCGCGCATCCGAAAGAAGAAACCAGTATCTTGTCATCGGTCTTATCACCGTTTATTATGTATTCTACTGCTTTTCGCAGGGTAAATTTGATAGCATGGATCTTTGTAACTGCCATAGCTTGTCCATCTCCTTTCTGAGGGTATCTATATCTGACCTGAAGACGCTCCTTGTCTCATTACAGCGGTGCGCCACCTGGTTGATGTTGTTTGCGATATTGCTGAGTAGGAAGTTGTATCTGCTTATCTCCGAGAAGTCTATATCATACACAAAACCTTCCAGGATAAGCTGCCTTATGAATGCGGATCTGTTGGTTTTACGTGATAGTTCAAACTTCTTGTTAAGTATGTCCAGCTCCTCGTCGCTCAGGTATATCTGTATAGGATTTTTTCTTGTCCGATCATACATTTTACGGATTCCTTTCTGTGATATTTACGATGGTGTTTCCGGCTTTCATGGACTTATAAAAGGGGACAGGGGATATGCCCCTACAAGCACGGATACGGGGATTTTCGCGGGAGTGAAAAATACCGTTCCGCAGCATCTGTCATGACAGATGCATAGCTTGCTGACTGTTATGCCGACTTCGGTATGAGTATAGTTATACCGATCTTCGGCATAACAGTCCCATGCAAGCCGGATGGCTTGCGAGTTCCTGTAAAAACAAAAAAACTGCTAAAGCTCTCCTAAGAGAACCGTAGCAGTTTCGGTATCAGGTTTTGTTGGGTTTATCTGGGTATGATTGTAACAGAAAAATCGTAGGAAAACAAGATTTTTTGTTAAAAAGAGTTGACTTTTGAAGCTAAATAGATTATCATTAGTTCTACAAACGAGAAGAAATAGAAAGGGGACTGAGATGATCGTTTTAAACTTAGAGCTGAGAGGCATTTATGGATTTGATGATTTCAACATTAATTTTACATATCCGAAGAAGCTTGTTAAGTCGATTGTAGGGGATGAACATCTGAAAGGAAGGGAGCGCTTTCGCTATAAGAAGATTAATGTTCTGATGGGTTCCAATGCTACTGGAAAGACTAGCCTTGGAAGAGCGCTGCTCAAGATATTTAATTATATAAATACGGGTAATGAGGCACTGCTTTTGGAGATGGCGACAGAGGACCGGTCATATTTCATGATCGATTTTGTAAATGAGGGATTTACCATGCACAGGCTTGGCGGAAATATAAATAAGGCGGAAGGAAGTGTTGATGTTCATTACTATGCATCTGAAATAGGGGAACTGGATTTCTATGAACGCTGTGTGGAAAATCTTAAGGATTATACAGGTGAAATCGAAGGTAAAGGGTTGAAGCTAAGAAAGCGTGTAGGGGAAATAAATTCACGCTTTGCCTATCCTGAGATAGCGACTTCTTTGCAGACAGCAGGTACGGAAACCAATGAACTTTTAAAGACATTTAGGGCTGTCCTTGCCACTCTTGATCCAACCCTTACGGACATAGATATACTGCAGGGCGCTAAGGACACCTTCATAATAAGAAGAAGGGGGACGGATATCCTGATACAGGAAGGAAAACTGCTCGACCGGGAAGTGCTTTCGACCGGTACGGCGGAAGGCATAGATGTTGCTGTATTTCTTGCTGCTATGATGACAAAAGAGAAGATGTTTTATTATTGTGATGAATGTTTTTTAAATATTCATAGTGAGATTGAAAAAACTATTTTTGGTCTTATGATGGAGCGTATCCAGGATGATGAGCAGCTGATCTTTACTACACACAATATGGAAATGCTGGATCTGAACCTTCCCAAGCATTCATTTACATTCCTAAAAAAGGAAGTTATAGATGAAGAAAACAAAGTAACTGCCGTTCCGGCTTCCAGTCTCTTAAAGAAGAATACCGATTCGGTAAGAAGTGCAGTTGATAATGACATGTTTGGGACACTGCCTGATCTTTCGAGGCTAGATGTTCTGGATGTTTAAATCCCATAGATGCAAGTAAAGCTATATCATGATTGTGAGCTATACAAGGAATAATGGCAGAGGAAACATAACCTCTGCCATTAATGTTATTATAAATACAAAATAATGTTTTAGTAAGATTCTTGACGCATAAATGGTAATGAAGAAACCTGCCCTCCGGAAACAAGACTTAATAGTCTGCATGCCGGTCCGTTTGGATGAGTTCTGCCACGTTCCCACGCTTCAACGGTTTTAACTGAGACGCCAAGAAAATCTGCAAATACAGCCTGGGTCATGTTCGCACTCATACGGATCTT
>JAEEKN010000056.1 GCA_016282435.1 Lachnospiraceae bacterium
ACAGATTAATAAGAAATATAATTGATTATTTCAGGAATTTCCACAGAATAGGTAAATATACATGAAAACAATATTCCTTAACATACCCGACCGTAACAAGAAATCGGTTATCACATATATATGCCAAAGACTTGGAATAGAACTGAAGAATATAAACGCCGGAGATGTGGATAAAACCGTTTTGTTCATAGTATCCGGTAAAGATGTTCCGGCAAATGTAAAGTCTGACGTCAAGGCTCCTGCATTATATACTGTGCCGGAACTTATACTTTTCAATGAATTTGATGATGAATCTCTGGAAGAGTTTTTGAATGCATATAAAACGAGTGGTCTGGAGAGAGTGAAGTTGAAGGCGGTGGTGACACCTTTCAATATTACATGGACTCTTTATCAGCTCGTTGAACATCTGAAGGAAGAAGCAAGATAAATAAGACATTATTACCGTGCTTAAAGAGCACGGTAAAACTTTAAATACAGAATAATACATTGTACGACCAATATTGTTGTGCTAAAATCTACAGAAAAGATAAACGATAGAATGTCAGGTAAAAAATGTTAAAAAAATTATTTGAAGGGTATAATAAAGAAAATTTCAAAGTAGCCATAGGTATGGCGTGGCCTGCGATAGTGGAATCGTTTTTTGTGGCTTTTGCAGGACTGGTCGATTCGTTTATGGTGAGCCGCCTGGGGTCTTATGCGGTGGCGGCGGTAGGACTGACTACACAGCCCAAGTTCATGGGTTTGGCGATGTTTTTCGCGGTAAATGTCTCGATATCGGCGCTGGTGGCGAGAAGATACGGTGAAAAGCAGCGCAAGGACGCGAATTCCGTATTTGTGACAGCTATGGTCTTTGTGGTTATAGCTGCAGTAGTTCTGAGTATTATATTTGTTTTTGCGGCCGATCCCATCATCACGTTATGCGGGTCTACGCAGGAAAATGCTGAAGAGATAGCTACACATGAAGCGGCTGTTCTGTATTTCAGGATCATCATGGGAGGAATGATATTCAACTGTATACAGATGGCGGTAAATTCAGCTCAGCGTGGTGCAGGAAACACAAAGATCACCATGCGAACGAATGTTACTTCGAATCTGGTAAATATCATTCTGAACTACCTCCTGATAGAAGGACATCTGGGATTCCCTGCATGGGGGATAAAGGGTGCGGCTCTGGCTACAGTAGCCGGAACTGTGGTATCATCTGTCATGAGTATCATGTCCGTATGTAAAAAGGATACATTTATCAGCATACCCTTTATCAT
Organism: Lachnospiraceae bacterium; assembly: GCA_016282435.1. Lineage (GTDB taxonomy): Bacteria > Bacillota > Clostridia > Lachnospirales > Lachnospiraceae > RUG11977. The sequence goes on from JAEEKN010000056.1 coordinate 1,263, forward strand.
TTCGGACAAGATTAAGGCGTCATGGGCTGCTTTTAAGAGCCTGGTGAGAATCGGATACGGTATCTTTTTTGAGCAGATACTGATGCGTATCGGTTTCATGGCAACGGCTGTTATGGCGGCAAAAAAAGGTATGGATGCCATGGCTGCACATCAGGTCGGTATGAATCTGATGGGTCTGACATTCAGCTTCGGTGATGGTCTGCAGGCGGCTGCGGTGGCTCTTATCGGCAGGTCGCTCGGAGAGGGAAAGCCGGATCTGGCGAAGAATTACGGAAAAACATGTAAAGCTTTGGGCATGATGATAGCTTCTGTGCTAATAGTAGTCTATTTCTTTGGTGCACGTACACTGATGTCCATGTTCTTTGAAGAAGAGCATATCATAGAGATTGGTGTGTCCATTATGAGAGTAATACTGTTCGTAGTTTTGTTCCAGATCATACAGGTCATATATATGGGTTGTCTGCGTGGTGCGGGAGATACTCTGTATACAGCTATGGCTGCAACGATATCGGTTACGGTCATCAGAACGTTGGTATCTTATGTAGGTGGTTTTGTACTTGATTTCGGTATTATCGGAATATGGTTCGGAGTACTTGCCGATCAGCTATCGAGGTTTACATTTGCAAGTATCAGATACAGGATGGGCAAATGGGTAAAAATCAAGATTTAATGATCGAAGGAAAAAACAATAAAAGCATAAGCATATAAATTTATAAGGAGACGTACGAAAAATGAAAGACATCGATTTTGACAAATTAACGGAGTATCTCGATTCACTGGTAGAGAAAGGAGTTCCTTCGGTGGATATGATGGTGTACAGGAATCATGAACTGCTGTATCGTCATATGAACGGAACTTCGGATGCAGAAAAAAAGGTCAAGGTTCTGGAGAATCAGAGATATATGATGTTTTCCATGACCAAGGTTCAGACCATGACATGTATTATGCAGCTTATAGAACAAGGGAAACTGTCTTTTGACGATGAAGTAGGAAAATATCTCCCTGCATACAAAGAGGTGAGCGTCGAAGGCACGGATAAAAAATACCCTATCCTTATAAAGCATCTCGTATCCATGCAGTCGGGACTTGATTATGATTTAAACCGTCCCGGCATTATGAGGGTACTGAAAGAAAAAGGAATGAGTGCTACTACCAGGGAAATCGTGGATTCATTTACCGAATCGCCTATGAAATTTGTTCCGGGTACGCATTTCCTGTATAGCCTGAGCCACGACGTAGCAGCTGCTGTCATAGAGGTAGTGTCAGGCATGAAGTTCTCAGAATATCTGGAGAAGAATCTCTGGAAGCCGCTGGGGATGAAGGATACATTTTTCGGAAAACCTATGAACGACGGTGTGGAGAGACTGGCACAGCAGTTTACGTGTAATGAAAAAGACGAATACTCGCCCATGGATCAAAGCTGCAGTTATCAGTTGTCCGATTCTTATGAGAGCGGAGGAGCAGGACTTATCAGTACTACAGAAGACTATGCTAAGCTGGCGGATACTTTGGCATGTGGAGGAACTTCGGCAGACGGAATAGAGATATTAAAGCCTCAGACCGTAGAGATAATAAAAGAAAACCTGTTAGGTCCCGATTCGATAAATGATCTTGAAACTATTATGGGCAGAGTGGGATATGGATACGGAGTAGGAATGCAGGTACTTCTCGATCCGGTAAAGAACAATGCAAAAGCGCCTAAGGGAGTGTTTGGATGGGATGGAGCTGCAGGAAGCTGCATCACCATGGATACAGCCTCCAAAACCAGCTTTGTATATACCCAGCATGTAAGAAATATGTGGAAAGTGTACGGATTTGTTCATCCTACACTGAGAGATATGGTATTTTGATCCTATAATTCTTTCTTTGAATTTCTAAATGCTTTTAATGCGGCCCGTCCCTCATGTGTGACGGGCTTTATCCATTTACCCCCATACAGATGTATCTGCATCAGAACGTATCGGATGGGTTCGTCGATATAGCAGCATATGAATACGATATAGATAGGAGCTTCTATGACCATACCTGTGACCCAGACGAGGGGTATAACCATGACCCACATAAATACTATCTCGAGAACGGTACCGTATACGGCGTCTCCCGCAGATCTGTACGTGTCGTTCTGAGTCCAGTTACCCATTCGGATGATGGCAAATATCACATAGATGAGGATGAACTGAGAACCGATGGTAAAACTTTCACCTTCGAGGTTTGCCAGTGTAAGAATAGGAGAACGTAGGAGTATAAGCAGTATTCCGACGATAGCTATAATGCTTTGACACAGATATACGATCCTCCAGGCTCTTTTATATGCCAGTTTCAGGTTGCCGGCACCGACTTCCTTACCGACCAGTATGGATGATGCGTTTGAAAAACCTGCAAAGAAGCCTATTACCATACCTTCGATGGTCCTGAAAAGCGCGAGAGCAGCTATGGCGTCCTCTGTCTGTCTTCCCATTACGATATTTATCATCATGTTACCGAGGCCTATCAGAACCTCGTTCATAATGATAGGGAAACATTTTTTGAAATACTCCGGACAAAGTCCGGGAATCTTTGCAAAGTGCTTCTTAAAGGCGAACAGGAAGGGATGACCGTTTTTCTTTGCCAGGATGAGAATGACTGCGATATTGCAGAAGTTGGCGATAACGGTAGCGAGGGCGGCTCCTTTTACACCCATGGCAGGAAGACCGAGATTACCGAATATAAATACCCAGTTGAGGAAAATATTTACGCCTACGGATACAATGGATCCGTATAACGGAATCTTAACTCTTTCCGTGCATCGGAGAAGAACTGCCATAGCCATGGAGAAAACCATCAGGATATATGAGAATCCGACAATCCTGAGATATTCGACGCCTATCTTTTGTATCTCCGGCTTGTCTGTATAGAGCCTCATAACCGCTTCGGGGAATAATACTGCCATGGAGCAGAAGACTATGGCAACAGACATCATACATGTTAATGTAAGACCGTAGGAGCGGTTCAGTCTGTCATCTTCTTTAGATCCCCAGTACTGTGCTATGAAAAGCATACCTCCGCCTACGAAGCCCCAATATCCCGAGAACATAAGCGAAGAAAACTGGGCGCATAGTCCTACTGCACCCAGTTCATTTTGTCCTATTGATGATATCATCATAGTGTCGATCATCGAACCGGTAGTTGTGAGGAGATTCTGTAATGCTACCGGTACGGCGATGACTGCAATTCTTTTTATGAAGTTTATCCAATCAAATTTTTGCTTGAAAGTATTCATGATTATTTTTTATTTTTGTTTACAGCGATGATCACTGCGGCATATCCTAAAAGGAAAACACCGAGGATGATAAGTCCTATAGCAATATATGTGGTGGTAGAAGAGTTGTCTTTAGACTCCCTACTGTCAGCACCGGAATTTGCAGGTACGGGAGTGGGCTCCGCAGTAGCGGTAGCTTCACCGGATTCAGCTGTAGTTTCACTAGTATCTGTGGTATCAGCATTCTCGGTATTCTCTTCAGAAGTCTCCTCACCTATCACAGGAGCGGGTTCTTCACCGTCTTTTGTGTAGATGACAGATACATCATCGATGTAAATGTTTGAAGTTCCGTTTGTTTCGAAATAAATAAATGCTGAATCGAGCTTTTCGGGAACATCGAGATTAAATGAAACGGGAGTCCAGTCTCCTTCAACTGATTTAACACGCTTAATCTCTGTGGATGTTCCGGTGTCAAGTCCTACTGCAATCTCGGTATCATCGGTCTTTACATATGCTGTAAATGTGATGTTCTTACCTGAGAATTTTGCTATATCCATCATACAGGTCGCATCCTGCTCGGTACGTTCGCAGAGGAAAGAGAAACCTACGGGAGCACCTTCGGTATGGTTCACCTTCGCATAGAGTCTGAGCTTCGGCATATGTCCGGTACCTCTGGACTTGAATCCGGCAGATTCGGGAGTGTATGCAACGTTTCCGCCGTTCTCATCCTTGTAGGGCTCAAAGTCTATCGATACATCTTTTAAATCAGTGATGGTCTCAGCTACGCTCATATTGAATTCTTCACCCTTACCGGCCATTGCTACGGCATAGAATGCTGATTTAGCGGTAAGATTATAGGTAAAGAGAAGAGGATAAGCTCCGTCTCTCCATGAAGAATCATCAGTGAGGCCCCAGAATGTTACTGAAGTAAGCTTAGCACCGTTCTTTTTCTCTTCGATAAGAGCTTTGAAGAAATCATAGTAGAACTTTGCCTGGTAATACCAGCGGTTTTCACCAGAATGTGTACAGCCTACATCGAGCTCTGTGATATGAACTTCATCAACTATTTCACTGTAAGAGCGGAGTGCTTTCATATAGTCGTTGATGTTGTTGTTATCGCTTAAGTGTCCCTGCATACCGATACCGTCGATGAGGCCGTCGCCTTTCATGGTACCGTCACCGTCAGGGTTTATAACATCTGATTTGATCATCTGCTGGTTTGCGTTCCAGGGTCTGTTTGTGACAAAATCCCTTATGATATTTACTCTCTGAGCAAACCATTCGTTATAATCGTTGTAGAAAAGTTTGGGCTGAATGGATGAAAGATCGCCCTCGGGATCAAGACTGTAAAGACTTGCGTATTCCTTTGAATACTTTACTTCGGCTTCTCTGGCGAAAAGGAAAGCATAGTAGAGGAATTCGGGTCCGATGATGCGGTACCAGTAGCTGCGGCGGAGTCCGTCATCTTTACTCTCATCTACAGCTTCGTTTACAACATCCATAGCATAAACAGTCTCTGCAAATCCTTTGGAGTAGAGATATTCCATAACTCCGTATATATATGTACGAAGTCTTTCTATAAGTGTGTCGCGGTCTACCAGACATTCCTCATCAAGTTCTGCTGAATCGGAAGTGGTGGGAGAACCGTTTGATGTAGCCTTGAAATCCTTTGCGAAGAAATTCGGATGAACCTGTGAATGCCATACTAAAACGTGGAAACGCATGTTGGTGTTGTTATCCTTGGCCCACTGGAGCATTTCTTCACCTGCTTTGTCAACCTTAAAAAGGGTCTCTGAAGTAGAATTGAAGTTATATGCGGGTTTTAACTCGTTACCGCATGTGATACTGTTAAAAAGACCCGCTATAACGGCTTCTTTTTTGGGGTTACCGATCTCTTTACGGCTGTCGCCCCAATGATCGATAGCTTCGCAGGCAGCGCCTACTTTAAAGTAATCCTTGTAAATCTCGGCCAGACTCTCATAACCCGATGTGTCTACGTAATCGGTAGCTGATACCCGGAAACTGCCGGAAAAGCAGGTAAACATAAGAGTCAGTGCCAGTAGAAAAGCCAAAGCTCTTCCAAAATGTTTTTTCATTTGTAAACCTCCATGAAAAATAAAAATATAGTGTTACACTCCTCGGGATGATTATATCAAAATCCTACTATTAATAAAAGGATAAAATTGTTGTAAATATGTATTTAGTTGCTATGATTAATATATTTATGCTTGACTGAATTATCAAATTAAAGTATAATAACTTTGTATTTGGTTGTTGAATAACATGCTTTTTTGAGGAGGATGAAAAATGATTCGCGGAAAAGTTATTTTGGCCAATATTATCGGTCTGCTGATGAAAGTCGGACTTTGCATTTATGTATGTATGGCAGAGTGTACTTCGGGAAAAGTATTGATCAAGGTATTGACCCTGGTTATCTGTTCACTTGTATTTGTAAAGGATATTTACGTGAGTGCTCTTATTAGTTCCGAAACCATCAAGTCAAATTCAAAATACAGATGGTATGATAGGAAAAGAATAGCGTTCTTTGGTCTTCCCTGGACCTTTACCAGATATTATCTGACCAATGAGAAGCTTATCATGGTAAAAGGTTTCTTCAATACCAGAGAAGATGAAGTAAAGCTTTACAGAGTTACCGATTTTGCGCTTACCAGAAAGTTCTGGCAGAAGCTTTTCGGACTCGGAACACTTGAAGTTAAATCTTCAGATAAAACTTGTCCTTCACTTCCGCTTCTTAATATAAAGAAGTCGGGTGCCGTAAAGGAACTTATTTCCGAACTTGTAGAAAAAGAACGTGACAGGAAGAGAGTTACCGGACGTGAGATCATCAATAATCACGAACATGATTGTGATAACGGTGATTTTGATAATGACGGCGATGGAAGCGACGACAATTTTGAGTCGACCGAGGGCGATCTTTATTGATTATTTATGAGGTATGATATATGCATGTTCAACTGAATGAAGAAGAAAAGCGCCAGCAGATGGAACTTGAAGCTTATGACAAGATAAAAGAAGAAGAGCTTGAAGAAAAACGAATAAATGACAAAGCTAAGCGTAAAAAAGCCGATAAAAAGTTTCAGCTCATAATGTTTTCGGCGATAGGACTGACACTGATTGCGGTAACAGTTAAATGGTTGTTTATGTAAAAGGTTATATAGCAAAATAGAAGATGTCCCCCACCTCTTAGCATAGCGGAGGCGGGGGATATTATTGTTTCTGGTGGAGTCATCATTTCTTGCTTTGGCAAAAAATGACTACATTATAGCAAGAAAGAGAATGAAATAAATCGATTTATATTCTATAATCGGGTTATGGGGAAAAATCTTTTATTTGGAGGTATTTGAAATGCTTAGAACAGCAAAAACTGAAAACGGTATTGTACGCGGTCTGCCCGCAGCAGATCCCAGGATCACATCATTTAAGGGCGTGCCTTTTGCAGCTCCTCCCGTAGGAGAAAACAGATGGAGAGCACCTCAGCCCGCAGCAAACTGGGAAGGTGTCAGAGATTGTTTTGAATTTGCACCTATTTCCGTTCAGGATCAGCCCGGTGTGGGAACCGATATATACTGCAGAGAGTGGCATGTAGATCCCGATATACCGATGGGTGAGGATTGTCTTTACTTAAATATCTGGACACCTGCCAAGAAGACAGACGAGAAGCTTCCTGTACTTATCTGGTATTTTGGAGGTGGCTTCCAGTGGGGTTACACCGCAGAGATGGAATTCGACGGTGAAAGAATAGCAAGACGTGGAATCATCGTTGTTTCTGTAAATTACAGACTTGGAGCTCTGGGATTCCTTGTACATCCTGAGATTACAAAGAATCAGCCCGAGAATCCCGCAAACTTCGGTCATCTTGACCAGCAGGCAGGACTCAGATGGGTACACAGGAATATCGCTGCATTTGGCGGAGATCCCGATAATATCACTATAGCAGGTCAGTCTGCAGGCGGCGGAAGTACACTGGCTCAGATTACATGCGATCAGAACAAAGGACTTATTAAGAATGCCGTTATCATGAGCGGCATGATCAAGAATCCTTATATGGATAATCCTTTCTTTAAGCAGCTCTCTCTTGAAGAGGCAGGAAAACTCGGAGAGGAATTCTTTACAGACTTCCTGGGCGTTAAAACTCTTGAAGAAGCCAGAAAGCTTGATGCTTTCTTTATCCGTGACAAGTACGCTGAATTCAGAGGCAAGAAGGGATTCATGTTTGCTACATGTCAGGACGGTGTGTTCTGTAACGGTGATACATATTCAAAGCTTGCATCCGGCAAGGGCAATGATGTAAATATCATAGCAGGTAATACAGTTGATGAGTTCCCTTCTGCTATATTTGCAGATTCCGAAGCTGACTTTGAGAAAAAGGCAAAAGAGATATTCGGAGCAGATGCCGACAAATTCCTGGCAGTTCCCGGAATCAGTGAGAAGAAGGGTGACAATGTGTATGCTTCCGTAGCAGGTATCGAATGTGCGGTAAAGAATGTATTTACCAAGCTTAGTGAACTCGGAACAGGAAGAAACTACTACTATTACAGATTTAATCCTGATATTCCAGGCTGGGACAAACCCGGATCGTTCCACTCAGTAGACCTCTGGTTCTGGTTTGAGACTCTGGCAAAATGCTGGAGACCTTTCGTGGGAAGACATTACGATTTGGCACGTCAGATGTGTGATTATATCTGCAACTTTATAAAGAAGGGTGATCCCAATGCGGATGAAGATGACAAAGATTCAGATCTTCCCGAGTGGAGAACTTATTCCGCAAAAGATAAAGCTGAGATGAACTTTATCAGAGAAGGCAGTATACCTACAACAGGTAATACTCCTTTGGTAGATTTTATAACTGATTATATTGGAAGGAACTGATTTATGAAACCAATCTTAGGAATTGATTGTCCGGATAATGATGTAGTCCGTGTTGATGATACTTACTATATGGTCAGCACATCCATGTATTTCTTTCCCGGATGTGAGATCATGAAGTCAAAGGATCTGGAGAACTGGGAGCATGCTTCATTTGTATATGACGAACTCGACGGAACAGACGACCAGAAGCTCTGCGGTGACGGGAACATATACGGAAAAGGCATGTGGGCTGCCAGCTTCAGACATCATAACGGAAAATTCTATATTGCCTTTGTATGCAATGATACTCATAAGACATATCTGTTTACTTCGGAAAAAATAGAAGGACCCTGGAAAAAGTCTTATATCGACGGATTCTTCCATGATTGTTCACTTCTGTTCGATGATGACGGAAAAGTCTATATCGCATACGGCAACAGAGATATCTATATCACCGAACTGAATGCGGATCTGACAGGACCAAAAGAGGGCGGTCTTCACAGACTGGCTGTTCAGGATTCCAAAAAAGCTCCGCTCGGATATGAGGGCACACATTTCTATAAGATTAACGGAAAATATTACCTTTTGTTTATACATTCGTTAGAGGACAGATGGTTTAGAGCTGAAAGCTGTTTTGTATCCGATTCGGTAGACGGCGAATTTACCGGTAAGGATGTGTTCGTGGATGATGCGGGATGGTTCGGTTCAGGTATAGCACAGGGTGCCATGTTCGATTCACCCGAGGGTGACTGGTATGCCATGCTGTTCCAGGACAGAGGTGCTTCGGGCCGTATACCTTATGTACTTCCGGTGACATGGGATGGAGATTTCCCTGTATTCGGTAATAACGGTAAAATGCCCGAAAGTTTTAAACTTCCGAGACAGGATTACGGAAAAATCTTTGCTCCGTTTGTCGGAAGCGATGACTTCATGACCGTATATGATAAAGATTCATGTTACGGATTCAAAAACATCTGGCAGTTTAATCATCAGCCCGATATGAAGCTCATAAGCCGTAATACTGAGTCCGGTATATATTCTGTAACTACGGATAAGGTTACCAATTCTCTGACACAGGCTAAAAATGTTCTCACGCAGAGAATGCATGAGATGCAGTGTGAAGCCGAGATCACTGTACTCGGTGGACAGCTCAAAGACGGCGATGTGGCAGGTATAGCCGCACTGCAGTATCTGTATGGGTTTATCGGGATCACACGCAGTGAGAATACATACGAGATTGTATATATCGAACGTGAAGAAGAGAACAGGACGGAGATAGTCAGAAAAGTAGATATCACTCCTTCACCGGCTGTGAGATTCAAGATATATGTTGATTTCTCCGGAAGAAAAGATGAAGCCTCTTTCTACTATGACTGTGGTCTCGGATGGAAGAAGATAGAGTATACAAAGAACCTAAAGTTCAGACTTGAGCATTTTACAGGTAACAGATTCGGACTAGTAATGTTCTCGACAAAAACAAAAGGAGGCAAAGCCTCCTTCGGGAATTTTGTTTACAGATACCGGAACGGTTGATCAATCGTTCTTTCTGCACATCAGGCGGTATTCGCGTGGTGTGCAGTTTTTTTTGCGCTTAAAGGTACGGTTGAAAGTTGATATGCTTGAGAAACCGGTCCTTAAAGCTACCTCGGTAATCGACAGATCTGCGTCGGCCAGCATCTGTTCGGCAGCCTGCAGCCGTTTATATATGAGGTAATCATAAAACGTGGTGTTCGTATATTTCTTAAAGAGCCTCGAGAAATGGAACTTTGAAAAACCGCTGTGTTCGGCTACCATCTCTAATGTAAGGTCTTCGGCATAGTACTCGTTTATGTAGTTTAATACGCTGTTGAAACGGCTCAGGTATTCTTTTTTGGTGATAAGGTTAAGGCCTGCAAAGGCATCACTCTTTTTCAGGTGATCCTGTCCTAGGAGAACAAACACTCTGTATATATCAGAATATATGCTCAGTTCGAAAAATTCGGAAGAAGAGAAGTATACATCGCGCATCTCACCGAACAGGCCATGTATATCATCGTATACCTGAGGATGTGTCTCGGCGGTTATATGTATAAACTTGGTAAGAAGAGGCTTGAGTCCCGTAAAAGCAGGCATATCCGATATATTCCCAAGATCTATCAGGTAGATAAATCTGGATCCTGTTCTCGGAGCTTCTATCCTGTGCATCTCCAGAGGAGGTACTATCAGAATATCACCTTTTTCTAAATGATAACATTCGGTCTGGCTGTAGATATCGTATGTACCTTCTGCAGGAATGATAATTTCCAGTGCAGTGTGACGATGGAAACCGAAAGGTATAGGAAGGTTGTTATACCAAATCCTGACAGAAGAGTCTTTCTGGAAACTTATGTCTTCAACGTTTTCTTTTACATCACGGTATCCGGGGAAATCACTGTTCTTTCTGTAAAAAGCCGCAACTTCTTCAGGCGTTGTTGCTAACTGAAATAAAAGAGATTTCGTACCAGATGTGGGAAATGTACTCATATGCTGCGGCTCCTTTCGGTGTTTTCTAGTTAGTATAATAATATAATAAATCAGAAAAAAAGTAAAGTGTTTTGTTGATAACATATTTTTCATACTTCAAACACAATTACTTCACAAATAAGAATTACACTATAGAAAAGTCGATAACATGACTTTATCCTTGGAGGTGATTCTTTTATGAGTAACGAAGAAAAGAATGAAAAGAAGTCAAGACCTTTTTTAAGATGGTTGACCGTGATAGTGGCGGGGCTCGTAGTTGGAGCAGGTCTTGCGGTATTATTTATAGCTATTAAAACAGGTAATAAACAGAACAAAAGTGTTATGAAATCCGATGTGGAGAGCGAGCTGGAGGAAAGAGGCGATAGTTACGACAGTGATGACGCAGTACCTCACAGTGCATCCAGCACGATGAAAGTATCAAGTTCCGATGTATCCGATATAGTTGACAGCGTATTACCGTCGGTTGTATCCGTTACATGCAAGTCCGAAGTGGAGAGTAACGCTTTTGATGATCTGTTCGGTTATGATTTTGGATATGATTTTGATATACCTAAACAGATAGTCGAAACTACATCTACCGGAACAGGTTTTATCATAGGTCAGAACGGCAATGAACTTCTGATAGCAACCAACAACCATGTGGTAGAAGGCGCGAAAAGCGTAAACGTTGAATTTGTAGATTCAACAACAGCAGATGCAGTGATAAAAGGAGCCGATGCATTTTATGATGTAGCAGTACTTTCTGTAGATATGTCACAACTTAAAGAAGAAACTATAGAAAAGATAAAGATAGCTACAATAGGTAATTCTGATGATGTCAAAGTAGGAGCTATGTCCATAGCCATCGGTAATTCTTTGGGATACGGACAGTCCGTTACAGTAGGATATATCAGCGCTTTGAACAGGAATGTAAAGAAGTCGGACGGAAGTGTTATGCAGCTTATGCAGACCGATACTATTATCAATTCGGGAAACAGCGGCGGACCTTTACTGAATGTATTTGGTGAGGTTATTGGAATTACATCTTCCAAGTACGGCGGAACGGCTTCAGGCAGCAAGACCGAAGGTATGTGTTTTGCAATCCCTATAACTCAAGTGGTTCCCATTATCAATGAACTGATGAACAGAGTGGAGCTTTCACCTGCGGAAGTGGGATATCTCGGAATCGAAGGTAAGGAAGTCAGTGATTCCTATGCTAAAAGCTTCAAAATGCCTAAGGGACTGTATATATACTCCGTAGAAAAGGATTCGGCTGCCGATGTAGCAGGACTTCGTGCGGGAGATATCATAACAGCCATTAACGGCAGAAGTATAAGTACCATGGATGAATTAAAAGAGATACTTCAGTATAAAAAGTATGATACGGAGATTGAAGTAACATACTCAACCATAGGAGCAAAGGGATACGAAGAATATACCATTACAGTAAAGCTTGGAAAGAAATCGTATTTCTCAAATGAAGGTAACTGGTAATCATATAACAAAACAGAAGATGCGAAGCATCGTTTTGTTACCGAGGAAACGCTGAAGGCGTTTTCGAGGTGACTTTGACAATAAATCACAAAAAAAGTTGGGCAGGATTTCAAGATCCTGCCCTTAATTTATTTCTTTTTCTTAAGAAGTACTATGGTAATTGTGAGGATTGCAAGTGATACGATCCCGGTGCCTACAGTGGCTTCGAGAGGAAAATCATCACCGGTTTTTGGAACTGCTCCGGAATATGAAGATGATGAACGCTCGGTAGTAGAATAGGAATATTCGGTGCTTCCTGTGTTGTCAAGTACTCTGGAGTAATCATCGCCGGTACTTGTGTTTGAACCGCTATCGTCGTTGTAGTTTTCATCGTCCTCGTCGTAGTAGTAAGGCTCATCATCATCGTCGTCCTCACCATCTTCGGCATCACTGTCATATCCGTCGGGAATATCGGAATCATCATCAGCATCCAGGTCGAAGTCTTCATCAGAATATTCAAATTCGTCATCGTCGAGTTCGTCGTCGGTATAATCGAATCTGTCATCGTCTTCGGGCTCGATGGGTTCATCATTACGCTTTACGATAGTTTCTTCCTGATTGTCATCATCGTCGTTATCGTAGTCATTATCGTCATTGTCATCGTTGTTCTCGTTGTCATCATCATCCCGTTCTTCGTAATATTCCTCGGTATGATATACGAATCCGTACATTCCGTAAGTAGGAAGGTCGAACTGCTGGTAGATGACATCGTCATCGTCCTTTACTATCTGAGGTGAGATGAGTTTCAGCTTACCGGAAGAAACAGAATAGAACTTGCAGTCTTCATAATGTTCCTGAGCGTCATCCGGGATAGGACAGAGGACAGTTACATTTTCTTTTTTGATGATCTCATCACCCGAATCAGGATCGAGATATATCAGTTCTGTGGTAAAACCGGTAGCCAGAGTGTAATCATCAACGGTTATACCTGATTTCTTAGCGGCATTTATGAAAACTTCCTCATCGTCTTCATAAAGGTTCAGGGTATAATCCTCATAATCTTTCTTTGCTTTTTTGAACTTGGCATATACGGTATTCGATACGTCTCCGGGATAATCGCCTACGGGAAGATTATACTCGTTATCGGAATCGATGGTGACAGCTTTTATGGAACTGTACGGAAAAACGATCGAAAATATAAGTATAGCCAATACAAATAGTAGTAGTTTTGTGTTTTTTATCATAGTTTACTCCTCTGTGGCTTATGTTTACTCGTAATTTTGTGTCAGCCTCGATAGATGGGTCTATTTAAACCTTCCGCTTCGCATCTCATTTTATTATATCGGCATTTTTGGCCGCAATGATAACAAATCTGCCATCTTTTTTTGTATATTCGCAGGTTGAAAGCGTAAGCAGACTGGTAATTTGGGTTTCATCAAACGGAATACTGTATAAACTGGCTTCCTTTGCGGCTCTTATATATGCTTCAAATTCGCCGGGAACCGTTTCATCGATAAACTCATAAAACTTAAAATCTTCGGTACTGTCCTCAGATACATCGGTACGAAGTACGGAGATGATGGTGTAAGTACCTTCTTCATATATGGTATCAAAACTTATGGTGTCATGTTTTATCAGATATTCAGGGTCATCATATTTTAACAGATCTGCAAACATATCGCCGTTTTTCATATTATGGCCATATATAATGATGTTATTGCTCGGAGTGTTTATATCACAGCGTGAATCTATAAAAGGAAGACCTTCGTCCGAGGAAGCTTTATTGAAGTTCCGGTGGAGATAGTATTCACCGTCACTTTCGTTATTCATTACGGGATAGCTGATATTGGTACCAGATATCCTGATCCAGCCTGCAAAATCCTTGTTCTGCTCATAAAGAAGAGAGTATTTTGACAGGACTTCTTTCTTTTGAGGTTTGGAAGTATCGACTGTCGCATTTTTTGAAGGGATAATGGTGGGCATAATATCCTGATCGTCCTTTATCTGTTCTTCAAGTTCCTCTACTTCCTTGTTGGTTTTATATGAGGTTAGTTTATATATTGCCAGTCTCACTACGCAGAATATGAGCACGATGACACTTAAGGAAGCTACAAGCAAAAGTCCCAGCTTCCTGTTATCTTTTTTGTTATCCTGCATGACGGTAACCTTTCTGACTTGTTATGCTGCCTGAACCGGTCGTGCCGGTTTGAGATAAACATCCCGCAGGCATATGATTTTATGGGTATTATACGTTTTAGTATACACCTATATTACATTATATTCAAAATAAATTTAAAGGCAAGCAAATTTATCTTTTATTTTTCTGATAAATGTGGTATTATACAAAGTTGTCAGAGGATATAGTAAAGGATGTGAATACATATGGTAGATAAGAAAAAGATAGAAAAGGCTATAAAGCTCCTTTTGGAAGGAATGGGCGAGGATCCGTCAAGGGAAGGCCTGGTCGATACACCCAGACGTGTGGCCGGTATGTATGAAGAGGTACTTTCCGGTATGGACGGTGATGCCACAGAGCATCTTTCCAGGCAGTTTAACGTGGAAGGCAGCGATATAGTTCTTGAAAAGGACATAACATTCTATTCACTGTGTGAGCATCATCTGATGCCGTTTTTCGGAAAAGTTCATATAGCATATATACCTGAGGGAAAAGTGGTGGGCCTGAGTAAATTGGCACGTACTGTTGAGGTATTTGCTCGCAGGCTTCAGCTTCAGGAGCAACTGACCCGTCAGATAGCGGACGCCATAGAAGCAAATCTGTCTCCGAAGGGAGTTATGGTGGTGATAGAGGCAGAACATACCTGCATGACTATGCGAGGTGTGAAAAAGCCCGGTTCAGCTACCGTTACCACTGTGACCAGGGGTGAGTTCAAAGAGAACCCCGGACTCCAGACACTGGTGCTTGATTCTATACGCAGATAATGTGACAAAGGGAGATGGGATGTATGATAATAGGAAATAAAACCTTTGGACCCGGACATACCTATATTATGGGGATACTGAATGTTACACCGGATTCATTTTCTGACGGCGGAAAATACAGTAAACCGGACACTGCATTAAAACATATAGAAGATATGATAAAAGACGGGGCTGATATCATAGATATCGGCGGAGAATCTACCAGACCCGGTTACGAACGTATATCGGAACAGGATGAGATAGAAAGAATAGCACCTGTTTTGGAAGCGGCTGTACAAAGATTTGATATACCGTTAAGTGTCGATACATATAAGCCTGAAGTGGCTAAAGAGGCCGTAAAGCTTGGGGCACACCTGATAAACGACATCTGGGGACTTAAGGGAGAGAACCTTTCGGTACCTGATTCGGGTATGGCAAAAATCATAGCAGAATCAGGAGTTGCATGCTGTATAATGCATAACAGGAATCTTGAAAGGAATTCGGTTCCTATATATTCTGAAAATTTGGCTGTTTTGAAGGATGACAAGTCATTATCAGGAGAGACGCTTACAGGATCTTCGGCTATAGTGATACAGGAATTAAGAGAAAGCCTTGATTTAGCTCTAAAAGCCGGGATAGATAATGAAAGGATTCTGCTGGATCCAGGTATAGGATTTGGAAAGACCTATGAGGATAATATAAATGTCTTAAAAGATCTGAACAAGATAGTAAAGGCTTTTGATTATCCGATGCTCCTGGGAACTTCAAAAAAATCTGTTATAGGTCTGACGCTGAACCTGGATAAGAGTGAGAGAACGGAAGGAACACTGGCTACAACAGCCAGAGCTGTGGAATCGGGATGTATGTTTGTCAGGGTTCACGATGTTAAAGAGAATGCCCGTTTTATAAAGATGTATGAAGCGATACTGTAACAAAAGAAGGAGCAGCATATATGGACGTTATACATATCAGAAGGCTTGAGATATTTGCAAACCATGGTGTGATCCCTGAGGAAAATACGCTGGGACAGAAGTTTATCATATCGGCAGATCTGTATAAAGATCTGAGAGTGGCAGGCAAGACCGATGATGTCTCAGCTACCGTACATTACGGACAGGCAGCTGTACTTATAAAGCAGATTTCGGAAAAATCAGTCTTTAAGCTGATAGAAAAACTCGCTGAAGAGATAGCTGATGCACTTCTAAAGAAATTTCCAATAGAAAAAGTAAAGGTGACGATAGAAAAACCCTGGGCTCCGGTAAGGCTTCCTCTGGAAACGGTGGCAGTTGAACTTGAAAGAGAATGGCACACGGCATACCTTTCCATAGGTTCAAATATGGGAGACAGGGAAGGATTCTTAAACAGAGCGGTGCAAAAGCTTGGGGCGAGGGATGACTGTAAGGTTTTTGCCGTTTCTTCCTTTATAGAGACAGAGCCTTACGGAGGAGTGGAACAGGATAAGTTCCTAAACGGATGTTTGGGTATAAAAACACTTCTGATGCCTGAAGAACTTCTCTCGGCAGTAAATGCCATAGAGGCTGAGGAAGGCAGAGAACGTACCATACATTGGGGACCCAGAACTCTTGATATAGACATCCTTCTGTATGATGAACAAATAGTTTATACGGACAAGCTGAAAATACCTCATCCCGATATGCACAACAGAATGTTTGTGCTTGAACCGTTGTGTGAAATAGCTCCTTTTGCCATCCATCCGGTGCTTAAAAAATCAGTTATGCGGATGAAAGAAAAACTTGATGAAAAAATCCGGTAAATCGTTAAATATTACTTGACCAAACAAAGAAAAAATTGTAAAATGATATATGAATATTATTCAAAAAAATTTTACTGAAAGGGGTTTAGAAATGGTTATCAAAAGTGTATTAGACAAAGACTTTAAGAAGTATGGTCAGGTAGTTACCGGCATTGACTGCAAGGAACTTTTAGATGTACTTGCAACCAAACCCATGCCTGCAGATGCAGTAGTTTACGTAGCAGGAGATGCAGATCTTGAAGCTACAAAGACTGCAAAGGAGTTCCAGGAGAGTTTCTACGGCGGACTTCCCATCCAGGTAGGATATTGTAACGGTAACAACCATTTGCTCAATGCTGTAGAGTATCACAGATGTTCAGAGGTTAACATCGCTCTTTATGATATGATCCTTCTCATCGGTGATCAGAGAGATATCGAAGATGATTATACCTATGACACATCAAAGATTGAAGCTTTCAAGGTACCTGCAGGTGTAGCTGTAGAGATGTACGGAACCACACTTCATTATGCACCTTGTACCGCAGAAGGCAATCAGGGATTCCGTGGCATAGTTATCCTTCCTAAGGGAACAAATGCAGATATCAAGGATTATCCCAACAGAATACCCGAAGATAAGCTTCTCATGGCTGAGAACAAGTGGCTCATCGCTCACAAGGACGGTGGCTGCGGAGACAGAGCATTTGTAGGACTTAAGGGTGTAAATGTTTCTATTTGAAAATGAAACACCTCATCAGTCAGCTAACGCTGACAGCTTCCCCTCAAGGGGAAGCCTAAGACAAGGCGGCTTTCCATGAAGGAAATGCTGAGGCAAAATGGTCGCCTTCCCCTCGAGGGGAAGGGGGACCGCGAAACGGTGGATGAGGTGTAAAATATAATTTTACAAGGAGATATAAAAATGCTTTACATAGGCGTTGATTTAGGAACATCTGCCGTTAAGCTTCTCCTCATGGAAGGCAACGGCGCTATCAAGAAAATCGTATCCAAGGAGTACCCTCTGTACTTCCCGAACCCCGGCTGGTCGGAGCAGAAGCCCGAGGACTGGTGGACACAGGTAATCGCAGGTATCAAAGAGCTTACCGCTGAGTGCGATAAGTCACAGGTTGCCGGTATTTCCTTCGGTGGACAGATGCACGGACTTGTTATCCTGGATGAGAATGACAATGTAATCCGTCCCGCTATCCTTTGGAATGACGGACGTACCCAGAAAGAAACAGACTATTTAAATAATGAGATAGGACAGAAGAAACTGGCTGAGTACACTGCAAATATCGCATTTGCAGGATTTACAGCTCCCAAGATCCTTTGGGTTAAGGCTAATGAGCCTGATAATTTCGCTAAGATCAAGAAGATCATGCTTCCTAAGGATTACATCGCATACAAGTTAAGCGGAAGCTTCTGTACAGATGTATCTGATGCATCAGGTATGCTTCTCTTGGATGTTAAGAATCGTAAGTGGTCCAAGGAAA
>JAEEKN010000057.1 GCA_016282435.1 Lachnospiraceae bacterium
AGTCTGGATCCTGAAAATGAGTTGCTGATACAACAGGCTATAGATGAACTGGTAAAGAATAAAACAGTCCTCGTAATAGCGCATCGACTGCAGTCGGTAATGAATGCCAATGATATAATAGTACTTGATAAAGGCAGGATAGTTGAAGAGGGAACACATAAAGAACTTCTTGATATGAATGGAAGGTATGCGGAGTTATGGAAAGAACAGCAAACTGCAGGGAAGTGGAAACTTTTAGAAGCGAATTGATGAATGCTTAAGCATAGTTATGCAGTGAATACAAAAAAATAAAAATAGTACTTGACAGGCTGTGAACATCGTGATAATATGTTCATAGCCTGTTAGCGTTTGCTAACAGAAACTGAGAATGAAAACAAACCGGTTATTTGAAGGATTGGGTGAAAAAGATGGGTAAAGCATTTACAGAAAATGAAAAAATAGAAGTGCAGGAAAAATTAAGAAGAACAGGATTAAGGCTGCTTGCAGAAGAAGGAATACGAAGAGTATCCATTAGGGAACTGACTAAGGAGGCGGGTATAGCACAGGGCGGGTTCTATACCTTTTACAAGGATAAGGACGATTTTATAATGGATCTGATGTGTCTGAGAGTTAGGGAAAAGACAGATATTATGTACCAGGAAAAGGAGAAGACTCTTGAGGATCCCAAAGATTTTATAGTACAGATATTTTATAAGGAAGGTATGCACCTTAAAAAGAATATGGCATTTAAGAACTCTGAAAGTGATACTATTTCGTTCTGGCAAAATGCGTCCCGTAACGGGAATAATATGATAGGTGAAACATATCTTGCTTTTTTGAAAAATATGATTTCATATTGGGAAGAAAACGGATACAGAATAGAATGTGATGCAGAAGGACTTTTAAATGCAGGTGCTGCTGCGGGATTGCTGTTTTCCAATGCCGATATGTTGGATGAAAAGTATTTTGAGAAAATATATAAGGTATTTTGTGAAGCAGAGGTATCAAGATTTTTCAAGGCAATTAAGTTAGTGTCATTCTGAGCGAAGCAAAGAATCTTTAAGACTTATGTTATAAGATCCTTCGTTGATGTTTCATAACAATAAAAGGTTTAGATTATGGGAAAAACAGATGAGAACAAACGTGAGCAGAGATACAAATTGCTGACTACCGGTAATCTGTATCCTCTGCTGATCAGGATGGCGATACCATCCATGATAGGGATGATAGTAAGTACCGTTTACAATATGACAGATACCTATTGGGTGGCAAAACTTGATGATGCTGCACTTACCGCATCGGTAGGAGTGGTATTTACCTTTGTATCAGTGATACAGGCCATAGGTTTTTGGTTTGGGTATGGATCCGGAAACTATATATCCAGGATGCTTGGCAAAAAAGACAACGAAAAGGCTGAAAAAATGGCTGCTGTAGGAGTCTGTTTAGCTATTGTTACGGGCATAATATTTCTGCTGATCGGCCTGATTTTGATTAAGCCGCTTTCGGTTTTGCTGGGTGCGGGAAACGATGAAGTACTTTTGGATGCTACTATTAAATATCTGAGGATTACCATTTACAGTGTTCCGTTTATGCTGGTGTCTAATGTTTTGTACAATCAGCTGAGATTGTCAGGTGGGGCAGGCAGCAGTATGATCGGCTTACTTCTGGGTATGGGAGTAAATATGATCCTGGATCCCTTGTTTATCCTTAGCTTTAATATGGGGATAGAAGGTGCCGCTTATGCCAGCCTTATAGGACAGGTGATCGGAGCAGCAGTTCTCTTTTATGGGACATATAAACCGGGTAATGTTAAGGTTGATTTAAGAAAAGCAAAGCCGGATCTGTTTCATATAAAGGAGATATTGGCCGGAGGAGCTCCTAATTTCTGCAGGCAGGGTATAAGCAGTATATCTTCTGTTGTGCTGAATAATGTAGCAGGAGGGTTTAGTGTAAATGCGTTGGCAGCCATAACTATTGCAACCAGAGTATTGTATATAGCTTATGCATTGGTTATCGGTTTTGGGCAGGGATTTCAGCCGGTATGTGCCATGAACTACGGAGCTAAAAACTATGACAGGATAAAAAAAGCGTTTAAACTGACACTTATCACCGTAACAGGTTTTCTGGTAATTTCAACTTTTGTTTTAATTCTATTAAAAACGAGTCTGATCGGGGCGTTTACCAATGAGGACGAGGTTGCGCTGCTGGCAGGAAACATGCTTGAAAAATGGTGCGTGATCCTGCCGTTTATGGGATATTATATCCTTATAGGCATGTTGCTGCAAAATATCGGAAGATTTGCGCTGGCTACTTCGGTAACTACTTTGGAAAACGGATTCTGTCTTATACCGGTACTGTTAATATGCGGTTTTGTTATGGGGGAAGACGGTCTGTTATGGTTTAAGCCTATAGCCAGCGGAATATCTCTGATTATATCAATATTTATCGGGACATATGCATGGAGAAAATATCTAGGAGGCGAGAAAAATGCAGTATGTAATACCATTTGAAGAAATCAAAAAGGAAGATGTTTTAACAGCCGGAGGTAAGGGAGCCAATCTTGGAGAGATGACTGCAGCCGGTATACCGGTGCCAAGGGGAGCGGTTGTATCTGCCAAAGGATATGATCTGTTTATGACGGAGAACAGCATAGAACCGGAAACATTTGAAAGTGCATCCGAACTGCGTAAAGCAATAAAAAAAGGAAAACTCCCTATAGAACTGGAAGGCGAGGTAAGAAACTATTATGCTCTTCTGGGGGCGGGGACCAGAGTAGCGGTAAGGTCATCAGCTACAGCGGAAGATCTGGAGGATGCAAGCTTTGCAGGGCAGCAGGAAACGTATCTTAATGTTATAGGTATAGATGTTTTACTCCAAAAGGTTATCGAATGCTATGCATCACTTTGGGGAGACAGGGCTGTAAGCTATCGAAAAACAGCCGGTTATGATAAACAGAAGGTTTCTCTGGCAGTAGTAATCCAGGAAATGGTGGAAAGTGATAGTTCAGGTGTAATGTTCACCAGCGATCCTGCCGGAGATCCTGACAATTTACATATTAATGCTTCATACGGATTGGGAGAAGCTGTCGTTTCCGGAATTGTAAGTCCGGATGAATATATATGTGACAGAAACGGAAATATCAAAAATATAATAATAGGCAGTAAAGAGTGTCAGATTATTTATGACATTAACAAAACTGCAGAAAATGGTCAGAAAAATGATATATCCGGGCAGGGTGGAACTATTAAAGTAGATGTAGAGGAAGCCCTGCGTTCCAAGCAAGTACTTAATAATGAGATTATAAGAGAGCTTGTCAATGAAGGTATAAGGATAGAAGAGCATTACGGACATCCTATGGATATTGAATGGGCCGTAAAGGACGGAAAGATATATATCCTACAGGCAAGAGCTATTACTACTCTTGGTGAAAAAAGAGAAAAAGGATATTCAGATGCGGAAATGGCTGCATTACCGAAAGTTAAACCGGCTACCGGAAGGCTGCGTGAGAATGTTCTTTTTAACATGGAAAAGACTCCTACTCCGTACTATCCTTTAGATCATGACTTTGGCGGTATTGTAGGTGAACAGAAGGGAGTGCTTTTTGAAGAAATCGGTTTGAAATTTGGAGAAAGCATGTATCCGATAGATAAGGACGGAATTAATTATCTGAGTGCTTCTAAACCTAAGATCACACGAAGGATTTTTAAACTTCCGCATTATCTTAAATTGGTAAAAGACATAGACGGAAATATTGAAAATTCAGAGAAAACGTATAAAAAATGGATGACGAAATTTGAAGAGATACAAAAGAAAAATCTGCGTACTATAAAGGACTACAGCAATGCGTTTCAGTATATGAGAAAACTGATCGCTAAAACGGCATATGACAGATTTCTTTATGCATTATTCCCGAATGCTGTGGAGAGCATGAAAGTGAATAAGGTGCTGAAGAAACTCCCGGGTGATCTGAATTGTTATGATCTGCTTGACGGCCTTAGTTATGTAACGGCTGATATCAATCGTGAAATGGCAGAATTAGCGGAATGGATAAAAAAGAATGAAGAAATAAGGAAAAGTATTGAAAAAAATGATTACAATACACTGACAGAGAAATATCCTGATTTAAAATCTAAGCTTGAAGCTTTCCTAGCTAAATATGGCAGCAAATCTGATTTTAACTGCTACTGCTTTATATCCAGGTCATGGCGTGAGGAACCGGACAGGTTTCTGAATGTGCTTAAACCCATGATAAAGGCTGAAGAAAACAAAACGCCTTCGAAAGAGGAGGGGCTGCAGAGATATAACAATATCTTGAAACAGGTTAAAGGTATATTGTCACCTAAAAAGTATGCTGATTTTAAGAGAAGAGCTGAAGCATTACGTCACTATCACTATATCAGGGAGGCTACACAGTATCTGTGGGAGTCAGAATTTGAATACTGTCGTAAACTGCTCAGAGAAACAGCAAAAATATCCGGGAAAAGCTATGATGATTATCTTTATCTGTTTGCGGATGAATTTATTGATGCTCTGGATAACGGATGGACTCAAAAGATTTCCGAAACAGTTGATCACAGAAAATCAAAAAGAGCCTTAGCAGAAGCCTATTGGATAAAAGCGAATGAAGATGCACTTGCAAACGGATCCGGAGAAGTAACCGGTATATGCGGATCATCAGGAAAAGCGAGAGGAGAGGTCTGTATAGTACAGTCCCCTAAAGAGTTCGATAAACTTAAAAAAGGTGATATATTGGTATGCACCTATACCGATCCGGAGTGGACTCCGTTGTTCTGCCTTGCAGCAGGTGTAGTGGTAGATACGGGCGGAACATTGTCACATGCGGCCATAGTGGCCCGTGAATATAATATCCCTGCTATACTTGCCTGTGGTGATGCCACCAAGAAACTAAAGGATGGAGATAAGGTATTGGTAGATGCCGATGAGGGAAAAGTAATAAAAATCTGAAATAGTAACAGGTATCTGTGGGAGGAAAAAATGCCAAGCGTACGTGCAAAAATGGTGAGCGGTCTTTTTAAAATGCTCGGAGTAAACAAAATGCTGGATAAGCAGGGTGAGGAATTTGATAAACTTCTGGAAAAGTATAAGGTCAAGCAGAAGAAACAATTTAATGTTCCATATAAGAAAATGAAGGATTTTAATATAGATACAGAGAGCATTAACGGGACAACGTGTTATGTGATAAGCAAAAAAGGGGCAACGCCGAAAATGCAGTTTTGTATCTATTTGGCGGAGGCTATATTCTGCCGCCAGATCCGGGAGATATTATACTTTGCGGGCAGATGGCTGAGAATTGTGATGCCAAAGTATGGTTCCCGTTATATCCTATGGCTCCGGAGCACAGACTGGTTGAAACCCTGCAGAGCACATTACAGGTATATCGAAATATGTTAGAGGAATATGATGCATCTCATATTAGGTTTTTCGGTACTTCTTCAGGCGGTGGACAGGTTATGTCACTATGTGTATATATTAAGCATGAAAACATAAATGTTCCGCTGCCCGGCAAACTGGTGCTTCAATCGCCCGGATTACAGGTACCTCCAAGTGAGTCACAAAGGGCGGAAATGGAAAAGAGAAGTAAAATGGATGTCATGATACCGCCGCAGTTTTTTGACAATATCGCGCCGGTACTTGCAAAAGGAGAAGAAGCTTATCTTTTAAGTCCGTTATTATATGATCTTACAGGTTTTCCGGAGACAGATATTTTCTATGGGACAAGGGAAGTGATGATCGCTTACTTAAAGGATTTCCAGAGTGCTTGTAAGAAATACGGAGTAAAACTAAATGTTCATATAGGAAAAGATATGATGCATTGCTGGGGTGCAATGGAGTTTGTACCTGAAGCACGTGCAGTAAGACAGGAATACTTTAAGGCCCTATCCTGATTAGTATAAGAAAAAACGGAACAGAATAAGTTATAACAATGATCAGATAGATAAATTAAGTTTATGAACGAGAAAGATTTCGGATTTCGGAGTCTTTCTTTTTTTGAGGTATTGATTTTTCATTTGGAAAGTGATATAAATAGTTAGCATAAACTAATCGATGAAGGGGCGGTAACGTTATGAGATTTATAGAGCATGGAGATAAAACAAATAAATCGTTATTACTGATACATGGAATGGCAAATACTTCAAATCTTTTTGACCCGCTGCTTCCGTATTTGAAGGATTATTATGTGATTGTTTGTGAACTTGACGGACATTCCGAGAAAGAGCAAGGATTATTTATTTCTACAACTGATTCAGCACAGAAGATTGAAGAATACGTGAAGGATAATCTTGAGGGCAGATTATATGGTCTTCTGGGTTTTTCGCTTGGAGGTACAATTGCGACAGAACTGATAAGCAGAGGAAATATTGAAGTGGAAAGAACTGTTCTGGATGCTGCGTTCGTAATAAAGATGGGTATTATGACATATCCGTTTAAGTTCCTTTTCCAGGTAGCTATCGGGTGTATAAAGAAAGATATTCACATTCCCAACGCATTGATAGAAAGTATTATGGGCAAGGGGAACAGTGGTATTGTGGATACTCTTTATAAAGGCGTGTCTTTTAAATCCATAGGGAATGCAGCCCTTTCATGTTATACGTATACGATAAAGGACGGTATTAGGAATTATCATAATCCGATTGTATTCTGGTATGGTGAAAATGAGCCTTATCCTGTGAAAAGTGCCAGATTGCTTAAAAAATATCTTCCACAGCTCAAAAAGCGTGTTTATAAAAATATGGGGCATGGGCAGATGCTACATGAACATACTAGTATTTATGCCAAGAGACTTATAGATTTTTTGGACTGACGGCTTGTGTTTACTATTATCCCGGCATTACTGATAGGGTTGTTGGTAAGTATGATAAAGTAGTACGATGGAGAGAATAACAGACAATGAAAACAGCACTTATTATTGCGTTTATAGGACATATCATATGCGGTGTTACGGATTGTATGCTGGCTTATACAAAAGACGGTCGTTTCGAGTTTTCTGATGTAAAAGACAATAAGAAGATGCAGAAGGTTTTCTCGTCGATGTCATTAAAACAGATGGAACTTGCAATGTTAGTGGGAGTGTTTGCACTTTTTATGGCGAGTTTTGGGTATATTGAGATCAGCAGTTGGATTTCTGAATCATCCCCGGTCATCGGTCAGATAATGCTTATAGCAGCGATGTTTTTTATCGTCCTGATCTCAGCGCACCATGTGCTGTGTGGTGCTGTGGAATGGTTTTATGTTAAACTCGGCATGACTGATGAGGCCTTGAAAAATGTTATTGATTTCTTTAAGAGAACTTCGATAGCCGCGATAGCCTATGTTGGGCTTTTAGTATTTGATATATTGCTGTTTGTGCTTGTAGTAACAGGCAAAACTGATCTGCCGGGCTGGGCATGTGCGTTTAATACTATACCGGCATTTCTGCTCCTTGCACCTACAAAGGTACCTGCAAAGGGGAATATAGCTAATGCTTTTATGTTCTTAGGGCTGGTATTCATGATTTAGGATGTAAGTAATAGGAGAGCTATTGTTAATTTTCTGATAAAAAGATTTTTGGAGGGGCTATAATGCAGACAGGAAATAATGAGCTTAAAAAGAAAACAATCAAGACTATGAGAGGCAAAAAGATATTTAAGGATGAGATTATTAAAAGGTTATCTTCAACGGAAGGCAAAAGAATATGGGTCGATGCTCATAAGCGGCTGTATCGGATGTATGCTGATCACCAAGACCTTCCCAAAGGGGTAGCTACGCACACTGACGGGTTTATTTTCCCGGCGGCAGCTATCTATCTCGCTATGAAGGAAGCTGATCCTGATATGGCTTATGATGTGATGAAGAAGATCATGGCTGAAAAATCAACTAAAACAGGGCAGAAAATAGCCAAATGTTGCAAAATCCCGGGCTTTAGGAAGTCCTTTTTGAAGATGTGGGATTCATTGAGTCATAAGATGTTTGGTGAAACTGCGGGATTTAAGAATGTGTTTTATCCAAAGGAGAAAGGGTGCTTCCGTATGGATATCATAGAATGTCCGTATAACAAATATCTTACGGAGCAGGGATGTCCGGAGTTGAACATCCTGTTCTGTGAGAATGATGTTCATATGTACGGCAATCTTCCCGGTCTTAAATTCACCAGAACAAAGACGATAGGAGCAGGGGATGAAATGTGTGATTTTAAAATGGAGCTTGTAAAGTAAGGCTAAGGAGAAGCTTGTAAGAGGGCTTCTCTTTTTTATAGACCAACATATGAACAAAAAATTAAAATATTCACTTGACAAATTAACTTGATCAAGTTATACGTACTGGCTGCCCAGTCAAGGGATATACTCCATCCTTTCGGTTTGGAGAAAAC
>JAEEKN010000058.1 GCA_016282435.1 Lachnospiraceae bacterium
GAAAGATTTGCCATGTTGGGGATCAGGGATTTGTCAAGCTTCTGAAGCTGTTCTTCCTTGATAAGTCTTTCGATCATATAATCGGAAGGGATCAACACATCATATGACTCGCCTGCTGCAAACTTGGTATACATCATTTCATTTGAATCAAAAAGTTCAACGATAACCTTAACTCCGAATTCCTTTTCAAAATCAGGTACCAGATTTTCTGACATATACTCTCCGGGCAAAAAGATCTTTAAGGTCTTTGAGCCGTACTTCTCCTCGGCTCCGCCCTCTCCCTTACTGCCGCAGCCCGCAAGTGACATGCAGAATACCGCGATCAGCACAAATGCTACAATTTTCCTTACTGTTTTCATCTCTTTCAAGTCCTCCAATTTCTATATCTATCATCCTTTTTTCTTCTTCGCAAGCGAAGGAATAACATTACCAATTAATAAAAATACCGATAAGATAAGTATTATCAATGTGGATAAAGCGTTGATCGACGGATTAACACGCTTTGACATTGTATATACAAGTATCGAAATATTCGATACGCCGTTTCCAGTTACGAAATATGAAATTACAAAGTCATCAAAGCTCATTGTAAAGGCTATGAGTGCACCGCTTATGATACCCGGCTTTATCTGAGGCACAATAACCTTTGTCAGTGACTGCCAGGGTGTAGCTCCGAGATCCATTGCCGCCTCGGCAAGATTTTCATCCAGTGTGCGCAGCTTAGGTATAATGCTCAGTATTACGTAAGGAGTACAGAACATTATATGTGCAAGCAGCATCGTATAAAAGCCTTTAGTGATGTGTGTTGCACTGAACAGCATAAGCAGTCCGATAGCCGTAACTATTTCCGGATTCATGATCGGCAGGTCATTGACCTGGCTTACTATTGTCTTAAGAATCTTTCTTGATTTTGAAAGACCAATCGCGGTGATTGTTCCTATCACGGTCGAGATAATAGTAGCAAGAACCGCAGTTATGATGGTATAAAAAACCGATTCCATCATATTTCTGTCGTTAAACATTTTCTCATACCACTGCATCGAGAAGCCTGCAAAATGTGTAAGAGACCTGCTGTCATTAAACGAAAATATTATCGTATAAATTATCGGTGCATAGAAAAACAGCACCAGAAACATCATAAGAATGGTCGAAAGGACACGATTTTTCTTTTTCATGCGTTACTCCTTTCCGACACCTCGGTAGTATCGATCTTTTTGGTTACATACATCGATATCATGATTATGATCGCCATGATAAGCGATATCGCACTACCGAAATTCCAGTCACCGGATGTAAGGAACTGTGACTCTATAACATTTCCTACCAGTACATACTGTCCGCCGCCAAGCAGCTTAGGAATACAGAATGATGATACTGCAGGCAGGAACACCAGTGTTATACCACTGATCACGCCCGGAAGCGAAAGCGGCAGGGTTACTTTTGAAAAGCATTTAAACCTGTTTGCACCAAGATCCTGGGCTGCCTCTATCAGACTGTTATCCATCTTTGTAAGCGATGTATAAATCTGAAGTATCATAAACGGTATGAAATTATAAACCATACCAAGCACAACCGCAAACTCGGTATGCAGCATGGGTATGGGACCTATACCGAATATACCGAGTATCGAGTTAATTACTCCGTCATCCTGCAGTATGCCAATCCATGCATAAGTCCTTACCAGCATGTTGATCCATGTCGGGAATGTGATGATAAGAACCCATTTCATTTTAAGTCCTTCACTGCATTTTGCTATATAATATGCAGCAGGATAACCTATAAGCACACAGATTATCGTAGTGATAAGCGCAACTCTTAAGGACCTTCCGAGTACCTCCAGAAATACGCCGTCACTTACGAACCGTCCGAAATTCTCTAGGGTAAAGCTAAACTGTGTTACCGAATTTCCCTGCTTCGTAAATGCATAAAACACTATCAGAAGCATCGGCACAACTACCATGATCGATATCCATAGCACGTAAGGATATGTCATCTTCCTGAACTGTTTCATTTCTCTCCTCTTATATCAGGTTAAACCACAGATTTATGCATAACATGTATATCCTCGGGACCGAAGGTGAGTCCAACCGCATCGCCTACTTCGGACTTGTCAGTTGTATCCACTCTCCACTCATAACCCTGTGTCTTAAAGGTTACTGTATACTGACCTGTAGTTATGGTCTCCGGGTCAAAATCATATTCCACATCGGTTATCTCAACCGAGCTGCCGTCCTCTAAGTCATATGCAAGTGCATTCGCCCAGATCTTAAGATCGGTATCGAGTACCATACTTTCCTGTATTTCATCCACGTTTTTAAAGAAATTAACCGCGTAGATTTCCTCGCCGTACTCGTTATCAACCGCCCTGTTAATGTCCTCAACGATCATCTCTGCACTTACGCATGTACCTGCTGCAGTAAAGAATGAAACGGGGTATGTACCGTTTTCCTTCTGTATATCATGCTCAACCCTGATGATTGAAATACGTTCACCGGTCTCCGGATTCCATGCCTGAGCATCGGCACGGTCAATGATATAGGCATCAGTGATATTCTCTACGTCATCGGCATCAAGATAGAAATCATTGGCTGACATCATCTCTCCCGCCTCTTCATTAACCACAGGCTTGTCATCGGATACAAACATCTTAACCTGAATAGAGGTGCCTGCCTTTGTCTCAACAACCGTCTCATAATGGATGCCCTTAAACAGTACTGACTTTACGATACCCTTAAGCTTTCCGGCTTTTTCATCCACTATGTCAAGGTCCTCGGGACGGATTACTACATCAACAGGCTCCTTCTTACCAAAGCCCTTATCAACACAGTCAAATACCTTATCAGCAAACATGACCTTGCAGTCATCAAGCATGGTACCGTCCACGATATTGCTGGCGCCGATAAAGTTTGCTACGTAACGGTTTGCAGGTTCATTGTAAATGTCCGTAGGTGAACCGATCTGCTGTATCTCGCCTTCCTTCATTACCACGATCTTGTCGGACATGGTAAGCGCTTCTTCCTGGTCATGTGTAACGAAAATGAAGGTAATACCTACTTCCTTCTGTATCTTTTTCAACTCTCTCTGCATCTCCTTACGGAGCTTTGCATCAAGGGCGCTCAACGGCTCGTCCAGCAAAAGTACTCCGGGCTCATTTACCAATGCTCTCGCTATAGCCACACGCTGCTGCTGACCGCCGGACATCTCGTTTATACCACGTTTTCCGTACTCATCAAGGCCAACAAGCTTAAGCATACGTGTAACCTTCTGCTCTATGATATCCTTTGGCTCTTTCTTTATCTTCAGGCCAAATGCCACATTATCGAACACATTCATATGAGGGAAAAGAGCATATTTCTGGAATACAGTATTCAGATCTCTCTTATAAGGAGGCAAAGTAGTGATATCCTCTCCGTCAAACACCACACTGCCCTCATCAGGCTCCAAAAAACCCGCAAGGATCCTGAGCAGAGTGGTCTTTCCGCATCCCGAAGGACCTAAAAGAGTTACAAATTCATTTTCATAAATGTCCAGATTGATACCCTTTAGGATTACCTGTCCGTCAAAGGATTTCACTATATTCCTAAACTGAACGAGTTTTTTCATTTCTTTTTTCTCCTA
>JAEEKN010000059.1 GCA_016282435.1 Lachnospiraceae bacterium
TATTAGTTTATTTTTCCGATAAAATCAAGTATTTTTTATTTTGAAGCGGGCTTCACAGGTGGTTTTCCCGTTTATCACACAAAAAAAGAGCCTGCCGTAATGACAGACTCATGGGGGGATTTTCAAAATACTGTTACATCGTACTTCTTTATTCTTCTCATGTTTGCAAGAACTACAGGTATTATGATAGCTATATTGCAGAATACCGTGCCCAGGATTCCCATCACTGACGGACGGATAAAGTAAAGTCCCTGCTCCCAGAGGATTTCGTTCAGTACCTTTATAGTGACGAAACACAGGATTGCGCCGAATACCAGCGCTATACCATCCATGGTGACAAGTTCGCCCAGGACTTTACCGAACATTTTGCCTTTTGAGATTCCCAGTGCTTTATAAACGGAGAATTCATATTTTCTCTTGTCATACATGGCTGCAAATGTGGCATTTACCGTTACAGCAAATACGACTGCCACTATCACTATAAGTATCATGAACAGATATGTGAGAATACTCATTTCTTCCTTTGTATCATGTATCTCCGATTCGTTTGTTACCACCAGGATATGAGGATAATCCGCCTCGACCTTTTCTTTGAAGAGGTTCAGTTCATCGCTGAATCCGGGATTTGTGGAGGTATTTTCTTCTGTGGCAAGTATGACGCCTCCGTATGTGATCATATCCGATGACCACCCGTATATCTGCATGCCTTTAAGGGGAAGTATCTTTTTTACAGTCATGGGTGAGGGGAAACCGATCTCAGCATCATCCCCTGTTCCCGATATTACATCTCCTTCTTTTAAGCCCCAGTTATTTGCCAGCTGCTCCGACAGTACTACCTCCCCGTCTTCTATATCTATATCTTTGGGAAGGATATCGGTGAGCCTTACAAAAGTATCAAAATCTTCCCTGCTCTTTAAGAATACCCAGGTGTTTCCGTTGCTGAAGCCCATGATGCTCTCTGTGCTTCCATAGAGGATATCGGCATCCAGATATGTCTTTGCGCTTTCGGGAAGGTATTTATCTTTGTTTAATTTAAAATCTTCGGCTTCATACTGTACATCGTTGTTGTTTCCGGATCTGACCCAGAAAGCATACTGTGAAGGATCCTCATATGCATAGGTAAACTGGTCGTATACGTTGTCGATATACATGCCGCCCATAAATATGATGGAGGTACACATGAGCATGAGTATGATGCTTATGGCTCTTCCCCAGTTTCTTCTTATATACATTAACGGTGAAAACGGATTCATGATTGCTCCTTTCCGGGCGGGGTGATTTAAGCGCTCGCCAACAGTTCGGGATTCTTTACTCCCGATATGCTTCCGTCCCATACTTCTACAGTCATGTCGGTATCTCTCAGAATACTGTGATCATGGGTGATGACTATTACGAGTCTTTCTTTTGCATATTCACGAAGCCTGTCCATTACGAGATATGCGTTTTCATGGTCGAGCGAAGCAGTGGGTTCGTCGGCAAAGAGTACTTTGGGATCGTTCATCATGGCTCTCGCTATGGCTACACGCTGACGCTGGCCGCCCGAAAGTTTGGCGGGGATTTTATCCAGTTCCTTTGCTTTTAATCCTATATCGAGCAGGATTTTCTTTGCTTTTTCCACTGCTTCCTTCTTGGGACATGTGGCTGCGAGCACAGCGTTTTCTACAGCTGTAAGATAAGGTACCAGATAGTGTCTCTGGAAGATGAATCCGAATTCGTCGCGTCTTAAGTCCTGTCTCTCAGAATCTTTTATATCGGTGATGGATCTTCCGTTATAGAGGATCTCCCCGTCGGTCAGATTCTTAAGTGTGGACATGGTGTACATCATGGTGGATTTTCCGCTTCCCGAAGGTCCGATGATCCCGACCATGCCGGTGTCGGGGAATGTCAGGTTGATGTTTCTCATAGCGTAAACTTTTTCTTCTTTATCCATATCATAGATCATGGTAGCATTTTTTAATTCAAACATTTCGATTTCTCCTTTTATCACTCTATCATATCCACTGTGCATACTCTGCGGATGTTTACAAACAACGGTATCTGGCAACAGCCGTAGATGGCAACAAATACCCCGGCTACTATGGTTATGGCGCTGCTTCTCATAAGGCCTACGGATATGCCCATGGGTGAACATATCAGATTTTCGAAGAGGAATCCTCCCAAAACGGAAAGTCCGGCTCCAAGCACTAGTGCTGTGAGGAAGCAGAACAGAAGCTCACGGAGGGCCATTCCGTATATCTCCATCTGGGTAAATCCTATGGAGTTCATCAGGCACCACTCTTCATGTCTGTCCATGATGTGGAGTGACAGTACGACCAGAAGGCATACCGCCAGAAGCACTCCCGTACATATCTGTATCAGTTTTTCCACATCTTCCAGGGATCCGACATCCTCATATATTCCTTTATACGCGGATTCATAATTATTCGAATAAAACAGGTCTATTCCTGCGTCCCGTATCTTCTGTGCGTAATCCGTGCCGTCGTCCGGATGGAATACCAGTACATTTATGTCGTTTTCGTTGGGCAATGCAAGTCCCGTTGCGATATATATGTCACTCTCAACCCGACCTACTATTTTATAGTTATCGGACATTCCGCGAAGAACTTCCTCTCCCTGATTGTTCCAGAGCTTTTCATCGATCAGGATTTCTCCGGGTTCTTTGGGCATCCTTCCTTCTACGAGTTTAGCCTGTTTATAATTTAAGAGTTTATTTATCTCACTTATATCGTCCACCAGATAGCACGGGATAGTTGTCTGCCCTATTATGCTTTTCATGTGTACCCATCCGTTACGATATATGATGGTTCCGGTCACGCCTTCGACTTTTTCAATTTTTGCGGTCTGTTCTTTCATCGCAGGGATAACAATATTGTTCCATTCCTCTATGGTCTCATATTCTCCGACTTCTATAACCGGACATACCATGCTCATATCATGGAGCGGATCGGCTATGGCCTGATAAAACGGCTCCTGTGTGGATCCGATGACGATGCTGACAAAATAGCTTAGGATCACAAACATTGAAAGTGATACTATAAGCGCTATGACACGTTTTTTGTTCCCTTTGATGTACGGCATGGCTCTGAGCCGTGCCCTTCCCTTTTCGTTCATTTTGGGATTCCTTCCTTTCATATAATAATGTGGATGCCACATCCCCGTATATTATTTTATTTCGAACTCAAATTTTCCCTCTTCACATTTTTCGGAAGTCTCTAGTATAACATATATCTCTCCCTCTTTGAGGTTCTCGAGTTTGGAATTTACCTCTTCGCCTCCCTTGATGGAGAAGAGTTCTTTTTTGGTTCCGTCATAGTCCACATATACGGTCGCGGATCCTTTTTCTATTTTTGCAGAGTAACAGAGAGTTCCCGGTTCTTCCTTAACTTTCAGCTTATCCGCTTCGGTTCCGCTGAATGTGGAAAAGCTTAAATAATTGGATGAGGAAGTACTTGAATGTACACACATCGTCGCACTCCAGCTGGAGGGGTATTTTCCGCAGCCTGTAAATGCCAGGACTGATATAACCAAAATCAAAAATAGCGTGATCGTTCTAGTCTTTTTCATGGTATTCTGCTCCTCTTTGTATTCAATAAAGATCCCTCGCATCCGCTCGGGATGACAACGGGGACGGTTCTTCCTGTCACACATGCCCTGTTGATCTCTGTGACACGTTCATAATACAACGGTTCCGAATAAAAAAACAGTGACCCCGGTCACATATTACTATGACCGCGGTCACATGTTATGTAGATTAATGGGAAGTTTTTCAGAAGCGACAGTGTGGAACATGATTACCTCGGAAGATTTATCTTTACCGAGAAGCCGTCCGTACCGTCGACCTCGA
The DNA here is from genome assembly GCA_016282435.1 of Lachnospiraceae bacterium. Lineage (GTDB taxonomy): Bacteria > Bacillota > Clostridia > Lachnospirales > Lachnospiraceae > RUG11977. Next base: position 3,845 of record JAEEKN010000059.1, read on the forward strand.
AGCTTCCTCCGTTTGCTTTTACATAGTCGTTCATTTTCCTGAGCCCGAATCCGTTCCTGAGTTTTCCCTGTTTTTGTTCGTAGGTGATGTCTCCCCAGCCTGTTCCGTTGTCCGATACCTGGATATTTACGTGTGTGCTGTCGAGAATCATAAGTATGACAAATACCGTGGCTCCTCCGTGTTTCACTCCGTTTGTGAGGATCTCAGAGAGCGAACTGCTGATGAATGCGGCCCTCGTGATGTGGATTTTTCTTATTTCATCCTGTTTTATGAGATCCAGGTTATGATGAACTTTTATCTCTGTGTCCAGAGTAAAGTTGTGTATCAGCTCTTTCAGGGAATCTATATAGTCCGATACCAGTACACAGTCATCTTCCGCATCCAGGGTTCTGACCACGCTTCTGACCGAGCCGATGGCTTCGTGTATACGCTCGTTTGCCTGGTCGATTTTCAGGTTCGCTTTTTCGGTATCCGTATCCATGAGCATCTGTGCGGCATCCAGTGTTACAGTCGCGGCTGACAGGGTATGTCCCACCGCATTGTGTATGTCACGGCTGATCCTCTCCCTCTCTTCCAGCCTCGCGTTTTCTTCCGCAAAGTTTTTGCTCTCGGCTATCTCCATTCGCAGCTGTCTCTCGTTCATCGCATCCAGAGCCGAAGACCTGAGAGCTCTCTCGAGGTTTGAATTCATATCAAAATACCGGAACAACCAGTATATGAGAAGACTCCATATTACCGCAAAAACGAGCATACCGGCTACGGCTACGTATACGCCTATTCCGGCTTTTTCCGGTACCAGCCTTCTCGACCAGAACGCAAAGCCTCCCACGAGGAACATATTTATAAGAATATTTTTTTTCTCATATGACAAGAGGTAATTATAACAGGAAAAAAGAGCTGTAACCGTAAGCGCCGGGAGTCCGCACCAGAGCTCGTGGCAGATAAAACATATGCCCGCTACCAGAAGCGCGTATGCCACCAGACATCCCTTCCGGGTTTTCCCGTCGGTAAATATGGATGCACACAATGATATCAGTATCAGAGTACCGAAAACAATACCCGGCAGGACAAAGACGGAGTCTGCCATCACAACAAATACTATCATATATATCACTATCATGATAGTATTCGCTGCCCATATGATGTTTTCGGCATTTCTGTGATTCATGAGTCTCCTTTCCGTTAAGAGCAGGTGTTACAGTCATATTAACATTTACACCTCATCAGTCAGCTTCCCCTCAATGGGAAGCTAAACTAGCGGGATATTACGCATTTCCGGTACCAGGTGATATCGGTCCCGTATCTGAAGTTCGAATAAGTTCTGGACTCTGTAGGGGCTGACATGACGTTCCTATAATTTTCTTCCGTATCGTTTTCTTCCGTATCTGGCATGTTTTCGGGATAGTCCGGCCTCGAATCTTCCATACCTGTCTCTTTTTCGAGATAATCCAGCCTCTCGTCTTCTGCATAAATAAACGTGGGAAGACTATAGTCAATTTCAGGGCTTAGGACCGCGCCTACATCCGACCGGGTCACTGCATTCGGGAAAAAGTATAATGCATAGTCCCGGATATTGCTTTCCAGAATATTGTCGGTGTATATCACAAGATTGAATTCATCGGTAGGCTTCATCCCGTTCTCATCCAGAGTCTCTTCTATATATTGTATCACATATTTCATGGGCTGAATATAGGAAAAATACTTAAACGAGTTGTGGGGACGGGTGAAGTTGTACAGGCCTCCTGCCAAAAAGCCCAGAAGCAAAAGGACAAGCACAGGTATTCGAACAGATTTTTTTATTACAAACTTCTTTTTTCCCAAAAATTCCATCACTGCAAAAAATATGCAGACCGCAAGCACGGGAATAACTATCATGTTCCTCTGCATTACCCATGCCTTATCATATGTGGTGTATCCCGTCATGTAGTCCGAGAAAAATACTACTCCAAGTACCCAGAGTGATACCAGAAAGTCATGGAGCTTCAGTCTGAAGGTGAACGAGAGCAGCATATACAGCACTACCACGATAATAAACACTCCGAGGAATGTGACGTTCGCATCGGTAAAGAAGTCCTTCCATGCTTCTAAAGCGGTCTTTACGACAGATGTACTCTCCCTGAATTCAGTGAGCCTGTCGGAACGTCCGGATATATATGAAGCCAGGAAGAACGAGATAATGGTCCCGATGCATCCCGCACACGCGATTTTTAGCTCTGTATTCCCGTTTGTGTGCACGGTTTCGGATGGCTGATCATTCTGATCCTGCAGTTTTTTGGGATTCCGTATGATATATACTCCGATAAACACTATCAAGAGGCCCAGTGATGCCAGCACCGGGGTATAGGAATCCGCCATCAGTCCGCCCAAATATGATAAAGAAAGAACCGCTATGATATCCGCATCGTTCACGAGCCGGATCATAAGCCCGAGGCCCAGCATGGTGAGTGCCACAGGGGTTATGGCCTGTTCGAAATTCATGTAATACTCGGTGATGAAGGGAAAGGCAAGCAGTGCATAACACGGAAACAGCGCATACTCTTCCTTCATTCCTCTTTTTGCGAGCCAGTCCCTGATATTGAGGTATAAAACCGACAGGCCCAAAATGAACATAAGCCCGAAGCCCGCCTGAAAGGTCCACAGGTTTCTGCCAAAAATATATGATGGAACGGCAGCTATGATGTACTGGCGGTTCGGATATCCCAGAAATGCTTTTCCGGTATAGTTTAAAGCCTCATTTTCGAAGGATTCCAGCCCTGCAGCCACCTGTTGAGTCGCATCCGGATTAATATCCGAGAACGAAACGTTTCCTATAAATAATATAAGAAGGATTACTTCAAACAGAAAACCAAACAGGCACAGGAATTTTTTCTCCCTGATATCCGTCATCACCCGGCTCCCTGCACGGAAAAGGAAGTATCCGAGCCAGAAAAATCCGGTAAACAGCCATATGTACGCCGCGGCAATCTCAAAAAAGCCCCCGATACCGTATGCCAGCAGTTCCAATGCCGATACGACGGAGAAATACGCAGTCAGATATTTAATTGTGTGGTTGTTTATCTTAAATTTCATTTCCACTCCTTACATACCACCATTATAGACAATTGTTTATTCAAAGACAAGGTTAAATTAACTAACTTGACAAAAAACGTTTTATGACGTATATTACAATAAGTAATTATGTGCTTTTAGGTAAAGAAATCATAAACAAACAGGATCTGAGAATCCGGAAATCAGGGAAACAAAATGGCGTTCTATAAGAAAAAAAATTTACATATATTCCCCTGGCTGTACGGTGCCATTATTTTGGCTCTGTTTGTTTATATTGCCGTTTTTACCGATTTCGCAAACATTTTTAAGGGTTATCCGGACAAGCATTATCAAAAGTTTTACGAAGGATGGCTGGATGAAGACGATAACCCGGTCAATCTGTATAAGATTTCAAAGAATCCCGGGGACAGCATGGTCATACACCAAAATCTCCCGTCCGATATACAGCCGGGTGAAGCCCTGAATATCTGCAGTCACAATCTATTTTTCGATGTATACATAGACGGCGAAGAATACTACAGCAATTCCCCGAAAGAAAACCTCACCGGATACGGTACCGGCGATGTGTACCATTCCATATCCCTAACTGCTGCGGATACGGGTAAAAAAGTCGAATTCTATATTTATCTGGAATATGCCAAGGCAAACAGCGGCAGAATCCTGGACATAGTCATTAGCAGCAACAGTACTTTCAATTATCTGACTTTTAGAGAAAAAGGACTGGGATTCACACTTTCCTGGCTGATCATCTTCCTGGGATTCGTAATCCTCATCTTCAATTTTGCGCTTCAGAAGGAGAACACTTACGGATATGACCTGTTCTCTCTCGGTGTCAGCGTAATACTCATCGGTGCCTGGACCCTCATCGAATCCAATATCCTTCAGATGATAATAGGCATGACGGATGCTCTGAGAGTTCTGGATTATTCATTGCTTCTGCTCATGATATATCCTTTTGTGCGGTTTATCAATTCTATCGCAAAAAAGAAGAATCATCTGTACCCGGAACTCGCCTTTTATATGATGACGGTAGCCATCTCAGTGATACTGTTCTGCAGAATTGTATTCCATGTCGACCTGCACAGCATAATGACTATTTATATGATAGCCTACGCTTTCACCATCGGCATGGTCGGATTTATCCTGATACAAAACCATATATACTGCAGAAAGAGAAAAATTGAAGCAGGTCTCAAATATTTTTATATCGGTGCCGCTTTTCTTCTGATAGGCAGTATGACAGATCTCTTAAGTTACAGCATTCTCGGAAAAGAAACCAGCAACAACGGTGATTTCCTGCGTCTGGGACTTTTGATATTTATCTTTGCCATGTTTATCCAGATTATCATCTGGCTGATAAAGGAGAGAGCGACCACCAGGCGTGAAAGTTTTGTAAATTCGATGATGCAGTACGCTATATCCGGTGAGTCCGCAGAGACCACCCTGTCTCAGCTGATAGAGTACATGGGCAGGGAGCTCAAGCCCGAACACGTATATATCTACGAGCGATGGGATGACGGATGCTACCATAATACTTTTTACTGGAGATATGATACCGGTATCCAGCCGGAGGATTCACTGACTCCCATCTCGGATCTGGATGCTGTCGAAGGATATATTTTTGAACAGTTTAAAAAATCCGGAAGCGTGATAATCCCGGACAAGGAACAGATAAAAAACGAAGCGCCCAAGCTCTACGAGATGCTGGGTATGCTCAATGTAAGCAGGATGATATTAGCCCCCATCCGTATAGGTGATAATTACATCGGTTTCCTCGGCATGATGGAACCTCCTGCCGACAATATGCAGGATGTCGCCAGCATCATGCAGATCGTAGAGTTCTTCATCTCTGAAATGATACGACGCCGGAGAAATGAGAAGAAGCTGATCAACTACAGTTACTACGACCAAATGACAGGAGTAAAAAACAGGCGTGCCCAGGAAGAGTTCGAAAACACAGATTTCGACCCTTCAAAACCCTACGGGTATATCATGTGTGATATAAACGGACTAAAGACGGTAAATGACAATGAAGGACATGAAGAGGGCGACCGGCTGATAAAGGATGTGGCAGATTCTCTGGCTGCAGTCTACGGTAATAGCAATGTCTACCGTATGGGCGGCGACGAGTTCTCAGCATATGCCGTAATGGACAGTGAAGAAGAGTTCAATAAGTCCATCGAAAGTGTAAAGGAAGAGATACAAAATAGAGGACGGAGTTCTTCTCTAGGATATGTTTTCAGACCCAACGGCGATATGGATTATGATTCAGTGAAAAAACAAGCCGACAGAATGATGTACGAGGATAAACGCAGGTACTATTCCGCCGGCAGGCATGACAGAAGAGACAGAAGTGATTAATTTACAAAGGAATGTTCCACCGTTATGACGCAGTTGTAACGGTGGTCTTCTTTTTTTAGTTCGGATTCGAGGTCATCCGTAAAGTTCCTGATACCTTCTTTCTTATATGAATAGGGAAGCACCAGATCGAATATGAGGTTTATCTGGTCCTGACCGCTCACCATGCGGAAGTCATGGATGGTGGCGGTCATGTCTTTTTCCCTCACCTTTTGTGCTACGAGAGCTCTGCATCTGTTTACGGTCTCGTTGTCGGTATCTATCGGATCCATGTGGATGACGAGGAAGATATTCATCTCTTTTAGGATATCCTGCTCTATTTTGTCCACTATCTCATGTGCGGCTTCCATGGAGAGGGTATTTTTTATCTCGGCATGAACGGATGCCATGCGGCGTGCCGGGCCGTAACTGTGTACTATGAGGTCATGGGTTCCTTCTATTCCTTCATAGGATGATACTTTTTCACAGATTTCTTTGTAAAGTTCTTCAGGAACAGCTTCTCCGAGCAGTGGCTCGATGGTGTCTTTCGCTACACTGATACCTGCCCAGAATACCAGAAGCGCCACTATACAGCCGACATATCCGTCAACGTTCCATCCCAGGAACCTGTATATGAGCAGGGAAACGATAGTGGCCGAGGTGACAAATACATCGCCCATGGCGTCTTTGGCTGTGGCGAGCAGTACTTTGGAGTCTATCTTTTTCCCGAGTTTACGGTTAAACAGTGACAGCCATATTTTTACAAGCACCGATACCACGAGGATCACTATCGCTATGGTACTGATATTCAGTTCCTCGGGGTGGAATATTTTTTCTATAGAAGTTTTAAAACAGGAGAATCCCACTTCCAATATAAGGAAGGATACGATGAGTGCCACTATGTACTCGTACCTGCCGTGTCCGAAGGGATGCTCCTTGTCTGCGGGCTTTGCTGCCAGCTTCGCGCCTACCAGACTGATAACGGAGGATGCCGCATCGGAGAGGTTGTTAAAACTGTCCGTCATAACAGCCGATGAATTTATGATGAGTCCTATGGTGAGCTTCCCCGCAAATAGAAGCACGTTACAGAATATCCCCACTATCCCCGCCAGGACCCCATATGCGGTACGATTGCTTTTATCTTTTATAAAGTGTTTTACCAGGAAGCCCGTCATGTCGCTACCTCTTGTGTATTATTAGAAAATTTAGTTCTGATGTTTTTGCCGTTATACCGTTAAACGAAATAATTTCTTAACATCATCAAATGCTTATTATACCACATTTCTTAAAAAAAATCACTATTCATTTTTTTGTCAATCATGGGTGTCAATCATGGGGACGGTTCTCTGATTGATTCTAAAGCCTGATTTTTCGGGCATTCAAAATCAATCAGAGAACCGTCCTTGTGATCGATTTTAAAAATTTTCAAAAAAAGTTTAAAATAGTGCTTGACAAACAATATTATATGTCGTATAGTATTATACGTCGACAGGATATTGTATGAGATACATATATTATACAGACTAAAAAGAAAGGGATGATCAAATGACTTATCAGTTAACAGCACCACTGCTTGATGCCTGTGTTCTCGGAGTAGTCGAGAAAGAGGATGTATACGGTTACACACTGACCCAAAGGGTTATGGATGTTGTGGACATCTCGGAATCGACGCTCTACCCGGTACTCAGGCGTCTGCAAAAGTCAGGGCTTCTCGAAACCTATGATGAACCTTATCAGGGCAGGAACCGGCGATATTACAGGATCACACCGCCGGGAAGAGAACAGCTTTACTTCTTCAGGGAAGAATGGAAACTTTACAAAGAAAAAATAGACTCATTATTAGGAGGATGGATTAATGAACAAACAGGCTTTTATGCAGGAACTTGAGTATCGGCTCCGTCATCTTACGGATGAAGACAAATTCGATGCTCTGGAATATTACAGCGAATATATCGACGAGATGAATCTTCCGCCCGACAGCGATGTGGTCATTCATCTGGGTACCCCGAAGGAAGTAGCCCGTCAGATCATCGCTCAGACAACGGAAAGAAAAATCGAGGAACAGCAGGAAAAGAAAACCACGAAGGGCTTCGGATCGGTCATCTGGCTGGCCATTCTGGGAATATTTGCTTCCCCTATCGCTCTTCCGATAGCTATAGTAGCTGTTGTTTTATTCTTCTCACTTATCGTTACATTAGGTTCTATAGTATTTGCATTCGGTGCATCCGGTGTGGCTTGTATAGGAAGCGGATTGTTAATGACTATAGCAGCCGTTTTTACCGGTGCATGGGCACAGAAGATGGTCATGATCGGCGGCGGTCTGTTCGTTATCGGCCTCGGAATCATGTTCATCCTCTTAACTATCGCACTTGCAAAGCTCGTAGTTAAGATAGTATCAGGCATCATCAAGAAGATAGCTTCAAAGCACAGTCAGAGAAAAATGAGAAAGATGGAGGAACAATACAATGAAGGGTATTAAATTATGGTTAATCATAGCAGGCGTACTGATGGGCACAGGTCTTACTCTCGGTGCTGTAGGAACAGCCAGAGGCGGCACATGGAAGTTCCGCTTAAATGTTAAAAATATGAGCGTTTCCACTTCGGATAGTTTTGTAACCGAAACTATCAAAGTTGATGAATTTGAAACCTTAAAAATACTTTCACACGTAACAGATATCAACATCAAACCCGGTGACGGCTATTCCATCACCTACCATGTACCTGAGGACAGACTTCCGAAGATTGACCAGAACGGCAAGACTCTCACCATAGATGCAGATGAGGAAGAAGGATTTTATATCTTTGACTTTACATTTGCAAGCGATGAGAATCCTTACATCGATATCACCGTTCCCGAAAAGGATTTCTACGGATATTTCAATCTTGAAGGTTCAACATCTGATATAACCATTAAAAACGTTAACTTTGAAGGTGATATGCAGAGCAGCACCGGCGATATCCATATATCGGATGCAGAACTTGGCAAACTCAATTTACAGACTTCAACAGGCGACATCTTCTTAAACAACCTGACTGTAAACTCACTTAAAACCAAGTGCTCCACCGGCGAAGTAACCATGAAAAATATTACCATAAACGGCGACTACACTTCTGAAACTTCTACAGGTGATGTTACAATAAGTAGTTCTTCTATGGATACCTTCAGCCTCAACGGTTCTACTTCGGATGTAAAGGTTACTTCTTCGGAAATCAGAAAAGTAAACGTTAAAACCTCAACAGGTGATGTTGAATTATCCCTTAAGGGCGAAGAGTCGGATTACAGCCTTGAACTCAAATCAAGCACCGGCGATATCGAGCTCGGAAGCAGCGAATTTGAGAAAAACTATACAAAGACAACGGATGGAAATAAATCCATCGCTATCCATACCTCCACAGGAGATATTGATATAGATTTTGTAAAGTGATCCTAGTAACAGGAAAAAACCTGCAGATTGACCGGTCTGCAGGTTTTTTCTTATTTATGTTATCGATTTTCTATAACACTGTCATCAGCTATGGTGTAGGAAGGTGAAAATGCTCCGCTTCCGTTCATCTTGTAGTAACCGCTGAATATTCTGCCTATAGCGGATTTTACTCCGTCGGCTTCGGTTCCGAGCAGGAGAAGCAGGAACTGCTGCCTGCTATATCTGGTGATGATATCTACATTTCTCATGCACTGCCTGATGGACTGCTCCATATAGAACATCGCTTTTTCAAGCTCTTCCTCGGTAGGTGCAGTTCCGTTCTCATTTTCCAGAGTGATAAGAACCATCCTGAACGGCTGCGAGAAACGTTTCTCCATATTTGACAGATATTCATACAGCTTTACGAACAGTCTGTACTCTACATCCATGGCTCCCTTGTAGCTTCCGCTGACCCTGATGCCTTTTATCAGCTTGTCGAGATCCACCTGATTGTCCTTCATGGCTTCTGAATCACTGTTGTAAAAGCTGTATCCCTTTTTACCGTTCTGCTTTACGTGATACAGAGCCTTGTCGGCTTCGTTATATGCCTTTGTATAGGTGTCCTCGGTAGCGGTCATGGTCATTCCGGCCGATATCGAAGCTACGGTTATATCGGGATCCACGATCTTTCTATCATCGAAGGTCTTTATGATATTCTTCATCTTGGTCTCTGCCACTTCTCTGGAGGTATTCTTCATATAGAAGAGGAATTCGTCTCCGCCGAGTCTGCAGCAGATACTGTCATTACTGTTTTCTTTGAGGATCTCTCCCATCAGCTTCAGAACCCTGTCACCCGCTTCATGCCCGTGGATATCGTTTATCTTCTTCAGGTTATCCACATCCAGGAACGCGAAGCATCCGCTCTCTTCCTTCATGGCGTTAGCTATGGTAGCTTCTCCGGCGGTCCTGTTCATGATACCGGTAGTAATATCGATGTTGTCTGCGGTATTAAGGGATGTAAAAGCTTCCATGACTTCCTGAAGAAGTACCGATGATGCTTCTACCTCGCCCCTGTCATCACTTTCCTTCGGGTCGTGCTTTGTAATTTCATCAAGAGCTCCACTGTCCCAGAGTTTCATGAATATCTCGGTATATTTGGGATCAAACTGTTTGCCGCTGCCTTTTATGAGTTCCTCTCTTATATAGCCGTTGTCACAGGCTCTTCTGTATACACGGTTCGACCTCATGGCATCAAAAGCGTCCGATATGGCAACGATCCTTGCTTCTTCCGAGATCTCCTCTCCCTTTTTCCCGTCCGGATATCCTCTGCCGTCGTATCTTTCGTGATGGCTTCTGGCCACATCCTCAGCCGTTTTTATGAGGATTTTATTCTTCAGTATATCCGCGCCCATCGTGGTATGGGATTTTATGATGTTGTACTCCACATCAGTCAGTTTCTTCGGATTGTTAAGTATGGAATCCGGAACTCCTATTTTTCCTATGTCATGAAGAAGCGCCGCGTATCTCAGTTCATATATCCTGTCAGCATCCCAGCCCAAAGCTTCCGCTATCTTTACCGAATACATGCTGACTCGCGAAGAATGTCCCTTTGTATAGGAATCCTTTGCATCTATGGCATTTGCCAGGGTCTGGATGGTCTGATAGGACATCTGCTCTATCCTGTGGTTCCTTTCCTCGGCCACAGCGGTCTGACGGGCTACTTCGTTTTTGAGGCTTTCGTTATAATCGATCTCTAAGAGTGCGGTCCTGTGATACTGGATCATGGCCATGCCGGTAAATATCGACAGGAATGCGTACAATATCGGGAACCTGTCCATAAACGGCTCGTTATAGTACATCCTTAGTTTTTCTTTAAAAGGTGAATGGAATACCACTCCAAACAGCAGCGAATAATATGTTGAAAGAAGTATTCCGTTTTTTACGCTTACAAAATAGCAGAGTCCTATAGGAAGGAGCAGGGACCAGAGGATTGCCGATCCTTCTCCGGCACCGGAGACCGCATAACTGGTAAATACGATTCCGCAGAACAATGTCGGGATCATGATAGCGAGCCTGCGGTTTTTCAGTATTCCCGCACATATCGCGCAAAAAACTCCCGAAATGAATGTGATAATTGCGGGAAACAACATATTTGACTGATCGCTGGTCAGATTGATAATAATCCTTATCAGTCCCAGTATCGCAGTAGCTATACTGACCAGGGTAAGCGCCAGCATGTTTTGCTTCAGCCTTCTTCCGACATATATCGGCTTACCCAGAGTAATCCACATTTCTTTTATTTTCTGAAATATGCTTTTTTTATTGGTTTTTTCTTCGTTCACAACTGTTACCTTCTATATTACTTTATTACCGTTATCTTATAATCGCCTTTTTCATAGCCGTATCCGTCTCCGGCATCTTCATAGAATTCATAGCCCTTCGTGATTTTGCCGAAACGTTTGTATGTTATCTTATCATTCTGCTCCTCTGTGGAAAGAGCTGCCTTCCTCATAGGGATAATGCTTCCGTCTTTTACAAACAGAGGGATTTTTTCGAGAGGCGCGTGAACGCGTGCCGTGGTTCCGCCACTGTATTTTTCACCTGTATAAAAATCAAACCAGTCACATCCTGCAGGGAAATATACGTTTCTGGATCCTCTGGCAGAGTTTTTGGTCAGCTCCCTACCTGCCTCATCATAGTACATGGCTTCCAATACGGGGCAGACCATGAGGGACTCGCCGAACATATACTGGTCGGTGATATTCCAGGTCTTTTTATCCGATGTAAAGTCAAACGCGAGCCATCTGATGAGCGACCTGTCCTTTAACCATACTTTTCCGGCTTCGGAATATATGTAAGGCATAAGTTCGTATCTGAGGCGGTTTACTTTTACCATCGCATCATAGAATTCACCCTTGAAATTCCAGGGTTCTCTTCTGCAGTCCGTTCCGTGGGCCCTGAACACAGGCAGGAATGCGGAATACTGATACCAGCGTGTGTACAGTTCACTGTATCCTTTGTTGTCCACGGTATCATCGTACTTCCCGTTCCAATACCAGAATGCACCTTTCTTTACAAAGAAGGCTCCGATATCATTCGTCCAGTAGGGAAGTCCTGATGCTGAAAAATGAAGTCCTATCGCTACCTGATCCTTCAATGTTTCCCAGCTCGCATCGATATCGCCGGACCACATGATTGTTCCGTATCTCTGCTGCCCGGTGTATGCGCTTCGGGTCAGGTTGCAGACTCTTTTTTCCCTGTATCCCGGATCCTTCTTTCCGTTCTCATCCATGGCCTTGCGCTGGTTCTCGTAAATACCCATGGCATGGTACAGAGGGAAACTGTTACACCTTTCATAACCCATACGGAGTCCGGCTTCATCGAGGTACTCCTTATATATCACACTCTCTTCCGGACGTACCGGATGATTCCACTCGGGAGTAAACGGTTCGCTGGAGTCACACCACCATGCATCGGTTCCGTATCCGAAATGTGTACGTTTCAACTGATCAAAATATAACTCTCTCGCTTCTTTTTTAAATGCGTCATAGCATGTATTGGCAGGAAGCAGAAGGTTCTCTTTTGCAAATTCCTTATGATTCTCTGTATTTTCCGCCATCGTGGGCCAGATGGATATCATGAAATGAACGTGGTCGCTGTGAAGACGGTCTATCATCCCTTTGGGATCCGGAAAACGTCTCTCATCATACGACTTCTGTCCCCACTGATTGTCCCCCCAGCTGAGCCAGTCCAGAACTATGCAGTCCATACCGATGCCCTGTTTCCTGAACTTTGCTGCAGTAGCCAGGATCTCCTCCTGTGTCTCATATCTTTCCTGGGACTGAACATATCCGAACGACCATCGAGGAAGAAGTGATGCTTTTCCTGTGAGGAACCTGTAGCCTGCCACTGCCTCGTTCATTCCGCCAGCCATAAAATAATAGTCCTGTTCACTGTCGGCTTCAGTGTAAATATATGTTCCGTTTCCGTTATCGTTAAAGATCAGAGGGCTGTAAGTATCTATAAGTATCCCGTACCCGGCGGTAGATACGAATACCGGTACGGCTATTTTCCTGTTGCCCTGATGTACGTACAAAGTCCTGCCACGAAGAGAGGCGAAGCGCTTCTCCTGCTGCCCGAGTCCGTACAGTGCTTCGTTTTTAAGTTCAAAATTCCATCTGATATGAAAGCATTTCCCTGTCGAAACCTTTAACGGGTCTTCGAGAACTTCCTTTTTCCCGTCGGCAGTCTCTATGATCCTGGTCTTCTGAGGTACCCCCGCTATACGGAAGGTCTCAAACTCCTCAAAGTCCGCCGGTTCTACGTCCTTTTCCTTAAACAGCAGTATGGATTTCCCGGGATTCTTCGGATCCTCACCGTAAAATCTCACTGACCCCGAATCTTTTCTGATACGGACTGTCAGTTTTTCAAGAACCAGAATGACTTCCTTCGAATTTTCCACATAATCCCAGTCGTCATATGCCTCTTTTGCCACAACTCCGGGCTTTTCCTCATCGGAAAAAAAGTCTCTAACCGTACGTACGACCCGTACTATGCTGCCGTTTTTCGGCTCTATCTTTAATACCCCGTACTCCGAATATAGAAACAGGGCATCATTTTTTCTCTCCGTTTTAGTAACCTCTCTGCTCTTCGGCTTAAAAGCTGTAAGCATAAATACCTCCAAAATAAAAATGTATAATGGCAACCAAGTCACCATTATACATTATAAGTAGAAATATTTTATTTTTCAATAGATTATTCTGTATTTTTTGTGTCCCGCAAAAGATTATTTCATGCTGAGAACTATAACGGGACGTACACAACAATCGTTGTCATACTCGTACTTGCATACATGTACACCGTTCATTCCCACGAATCCGTGATCGCTGACATATGTAGCATCCTTGTTGGTGAATCCGGGAGACCTGAGCCAGTAGAAACATGCAAGCTTGCTGTTCCAGGAGAAGTTCTTTGCACCGTGTGCCTTCGCATACTCAGTAGCGGTACATCTTCTGTTCTCGTCTGCGGTCTCGTTGTTATAATCATATCCGAAGTCAGGATTTACTATTTCTTCGTTTGATAAGATAAATACGTTATCCTCTGTGGTATTTCCGCCTTTTCCGGTACATGTGCCATAGTTATTGTCAGCATTCTCGAGGGTTTTCTTCACGATGAGCTTCTTCTCAGCATCCCCGAATGCTGTATTATAGAAATCATTGTTGAGCCATGTACGTAATGTGCAATCCTCCCAGGTAACGTTTACCGCATCCCAGTTGATGTCGCCCTTGCCGTCGGGGAATCTCTTTTTGAGATCCTCGGGATCGTCATAAGGCTTGCAGTCCAGAGCATATTTAGTGGTAAGCATGATCTCTTTTTTATCCTTATCCACGCACATTACTACCCAGTTTACTGCTTCTGCGCCGTTTGTGTCGTTATTGTCCTGCTCGTATTTACCGAAAGCAACTACCTGACCTCTTTTTAAGTCCGCTGCCGTTCCCTTTGATATCATATCGATGATATCAAGTCCTACTTCGTCATCCACTATGACCTTGTCATTATTGCCGGACATTCCGCATCCCGTACAGGATAATACGAGAATGAGTATCAGCATAAATCCGATTATCTTTTTCATCTTAACTCCTCATATGTACATTTTTAACAAACAGAGTGATTATAACATATGTGATAAATTATTTCAAGAACTTTTCTTGCAGTTACGGATTACACCATACCGAATACTGCGGTAACCACCATGTTCCCGTCCCGTATCTCGGCAAAGATGTCACCGTTCATACGGTTCATGAGCTGTTTACAGATATAAAGTCCGAGGCCGCTGCCGGCATTCGCGCCTGTATTTGACCCCCTCCAGAAGCTGTCAAATATATGCGGAAGTTCCGTGTCTTTGAGCGAGCACCCCGAATTTATAACGGATATCAGCTGGCTGTTCTCTTCCCTAAAGGTCCGGATCTTTATGTCGTGGCCGTCTCCGTACTTTATGGCATTTTCTATGATGTTCTGCAGCACTTCCACCGCCCTGTCCCCGTCTCCTTTTAAGAGACAGTCCGGATATTCCCCGATTTCGAAATCGATCATTAAAAGATTCATTTTTTCAATATAGACATTTTTTATGCTGTCCATGACCTTCGACAGATAGAATTCCGAATCCTTTACTTCAAGTTCGAGGAAATCCTCTTTTGATGCCTGTATGATCTGGTCGACATATGTTTTTATCTCACCGCATTTTTCGCCTATCACTCCCGCTATGCGGTCTTTTTTCTCACTGTTATTGTCGTAAAGTCCGCGTTCCAAAGCCTTTGAATTCAGTTCTATGATACTTAACGGCGTCTTTATATCATGTGAGAGAGAAAGTATCAGAGCCTGGTTGTTTTTCTTTCTTTCCAGATCCTGCTGCCTGCCCTTTTCGAGTTTGTCACGAAGCAGGTCCAGTCCCCATAAGAAATTTCCGAAATATTTGTTTTTGTCTGCCTTTATCGGCGCCGTTATGTTTCCTTTGGCCAGTTCCGCCGGAAGTTCCGTCATCCTGTTGAACGGTCCTATGATCCTGAATCTTATATATATAAGAAGAAATACAACCGATAATGCTATAATACCCAGCACCACGTTCATCACTATCAGGGTTTTATCCGTATTTTTTTCTTCCCCCGAACGATAATCAAATCTGTAAATATCCCCGTTTACCACCCTGAACAAGCATTCCGTATCTCTGTCGGTAAATTCTTCGATTTCCTCCAGCAGTTTACCGACATCACCGGTTTTTTCCTCTTCTTCGGTAAATAACGATGATAGATCCACATCAAGTTTCACATAGCCCTTTACATATTCATTCCGGGACAGATCGGGTTCCTTTCCGTGTTCTATATCATACGCGATGCGTTCCGCCTCAACACGATAAGGGCGACCTGAGTCGCCCTGTTTTATATATATCAGAATCAGGTTTGCTCCCACTATAAGTGCTATCATGCATATGATGATACACAGGAACAATCTGCCAAATTCTCTCACCTGTAATCTCTCCTTTTATGTTGATCGTTCATCAGGCACTGTGTTATTCTCTGATCGCCCTTCAGTTTTCATAACGGTATCCGACACCCCATACAGTCAGGATATGCTTCGGATTCTTTGCATCTTCCTCTATCTTCTGCCTCAGCCACTTGATATGTACGGTGAGAGTCTGCTGCTCGGAATCGCTGTCTATGCCCCAGATTTTGTTGAACAGGAAATCCTTGTTCATGGTTTTTCCGGTGTTTTCCACCAGAAGGGTCAGAAGCTCGTATTCCTTCTGAGTAAGTTCCAGTTCTTTGGAATCATCTCTCCCGGGTATTTCCACTGTATGGCGCAGTTTGTTTATCTTCAAAAATCCGTCGGATAAAACATCCGTACTGTAGCGTCTCGCAAATATTCCTTTGACTTTTGCTATCAGGATATCTATATCATACGGTTTTTCGATATAGTCATCGGCTCCCAAAAGAAGCCCTTTCAGTTTATCGTCCTTCATGTTTTTGGCACTGACCATGATAACCGGAGCATTTGAGGTTTCCCTGATTTTTTTGCATATTCCGTACCCGTCCAGGTGCGGCAGCATGATATCCAGGATCACAAGTTTCGCACCCGAATCCACGAACACGTCCAGAGCATCAGCCCCGTCCGTGCAATGCTCGGTCGTGTACCCTTCCGCCTGCAGAAAATCACACAGGAGGGTACCCATTTCTATGTTGTCTTCAACCACTAAAATGTCTGTCATATCCATATTCCTCTCTATTTCCCGGAACTGAAAGTCTTTTCATACATTGATTTGAATATATATTATTTTATAAGGGATGTCAATATCAACATGAAAATTGAGAATCGTTCCTAAATCTATTGACAAATGAAATTTTAGGTAGTATAATCAGGAACGGTTCTCAAATTCGGAAAGGAGGAAACGGCAATGACTGTTTTTAACAGACCAAAATACAAAAAGTCCGCAGCAGCGTTACTGTGCCTGCTGTTGCTAGCTATCATGCTGTTTTCCGCCTTCTATATCATCGCCGAATCCGGTCATGACTGCGAAGATGAGGACTGTCCCATATGCGCATGCATCAGACAGTGCGAAAGAACCATTCACCTGGCATGCGCGGGTACTGCCGTAAAGACTACCGTTTTTCTTCCCGTAGTCTTCATGATTTTAGCTGTATTCTTTAAAACATCCATATGTTTACAGGAATCTCTCGTTTCACAAAAGGTTCGTCTCAACAGTTGAATATTCCCGTATAGTTTATAAATCACATTATACAGAATCGGAGGAATTTCTTTTGAAAAAACATATATTATTTATTTTGGCCGCTATCATGACAGCCTGCTGTCTTGTTGCGTGCAGTTCTGACAAAAATTCAGAAAGTACCGGCACAAATTCCGGAAATTCCGGCAGCAAAAAGTTAAATATCGTTACAACCATCTTTCCCGAATATGACTGGGTAATGAATATCCTGGGATCAAACCCCGGGGGAGCTGAAGTAACCATGCTCCTTGACAACGGTGTGGATCTTCACAGCTACCAGCCTACCGCCGGCGACATCTTAAAGGTTTCTTCCTGTGATATGTTTATATACGTAGGCGGAGAATCGGATGAATGGGTACAGGATGTATTAAAGGAAGCCACAAATAAAGACATGGTTGTCATAAATCTGCTGGATGTGCTGGGCAGTTCCGTAAAGGAAGAGGAAGTCGTAGAGGGCATGCAGGAAGAAGAACATCACCATGACCATGAAGATGAGGATCATGACCACGAAGACGAAGACCACGACCATGAGGACGAAGATCATGACCATGA
>JAEEKN010000060.1 GCA_016282435.1 Lachnospiraceae bacterium
GAGGGTATCCTGATTCCGTTTTTAGGTACAACACTGGGAGCCGCATGTGTTTTCTTCCTAAAAGGAGAAATGAGCGATAAACTGAAAAAAGCCATGGGAGGCTTCGCAGCCGGAGTTATGGTGTCTGCATCGTTTTTCAGCCTGATACTTCCGGCACTTGAACAGTCGGAAGATATGGGCAAGCTGGCATTTATCCCTTCGGTAATAGGTTTTCTGATCGGTATGCTGTTCCTTCTGTTTCTCGATATCATTATACCTCACATGCATCTGGATAAAAGCGAAGAGGGACCGAAGTCGGGACTTAAACGTACCACAAAATTGGTTCTGGCAGTGACCCTGCATAATCTTCCCGAAGGTATGGCGGTCGGAATCGTTTATGCAGGATGGAAGTACGGAAATAACGAGATTGCCTTAAGCGGAGCTTTGGCACTTGCCCTTGGTATAGCACTTCAGAATTTCCCGGAAGGAGCTATAGTATCCATGCCCCTGGTGGCTGAAGGTATGCCGAAGTGGAAAACATTTCTGTATGGCACTCTTTCAGGTATTGTAGAGCCCATAGGTGCGTTGCTCACAATATTTGCAGCCAGTTTTTTCCTGCCTGTTTTACCGTATCTCTTAAGCTTTGCAGCCGGTGCGATGTTCTATGTAGTGGTGGAAGAACTGATCCCGGAGATGTCGGAGGGAGAACATTCAAATGTAGGAACCATATGCTTTGCCGTTGGATTTGCGATGATGATGGCACTTGATGTAGGCCTGGGATGAAAAAAGGTTTGCCTTATTTAGTTTATTGGGTTATAATGTATACTTGATAATAAAAATAATTACAGACTACTATCGAAGGAGCCGGATATGTCTACATATATATTATCAGATATCCACGGAGACATAGATGCATTTGAAAAAATGCTGAAGGAAATTGATTACAGAGCAGAGAAAGACTTCTTGATAATCAACGGGGATGTACTCGACAGGGGAGAACATGGAGTTGAATTGCTTCTAATAATAATGGATATGGTAAAAAGAAATGAAGCCATTATGCTTAAAGGAAATCATGAACTCTTTGCCCAGATGTATCTCGAAGGAACCATGACCGAGAACATGTGGGTACGTTTCTACGGAGAAGCATCCATAAAAGGATTAAATGCACTGGAAGACGGTAAAAAAGCAGAAGTTCTGGAATTCATAAAAAATCTTCCTCTGTATATGGAAAGAGAAGTTCCGGGACTGGGACAAACCGTTATTACGCATTCGGGGCTTAAGGAAGGCCACCTCGTCACGAAGGCGGATGAAAAAACAGATGTGGTCGCTTCGATAGTTGAAGCATTGGAAGACGATGAGTATGAACTCCTGACATCGGCAGACATTCATTACTGGCCGGTGAGCACACACAGAACATTCGATAAATACATTATCTGCGGACATCAGCCTACATTTCAGCTGGGACCGGAGTATCTGGGGAAAATCTATAGATCGAGATACTATATGGATATAGACGCAGGAGCCGGTAACAGAAGCTTCGGCGGAAAACTGGCCTGCCTCTGTCTTGATGACGGAAAAGAGTTTTACATTTAATAAGATTAACTGGGATTCCGGTAATATTCCGGGATCCTTTTTCTTTTTTTATTTGACATTTCGAAGTTAGCGTGGTATAACTGTATATAGGTTAGATTACGCTAACTTTTGTTATGATGGAGGATCGGTATCATGGGCAGAACTATGAAGATATCAAAAGAAGATTATCTGGAAACAATCCTGGTCTGCACCAAAGAATATGGTGCATGCAGGGTTACGGATATTGCTGCTCATCTCGGTCATTCCAAAGCCAGTGTCAGCGTAGCGCTTTCAAAGCTCGAAAACGAAGGACTGATAATAAAGGATGACTGGCGGATAGTACTATCCGATACCGGAAAAACATCAGCTGAAAAGATATTGGAGAGGCATATGTTTTTTATAAAGTGGTTTGAACACATCGGAATAGATGAGGAAACCGCAAAAGAAGATGCCTGCCTTATAGAGCATGCTATATCAGACACGACATTTGAAAAGATAAAATCCCATTTACGGATGTTGGATAAAGACATCTGATTTTTTTAAGACTCCTGTTAGTCTAAACTAACAAAAGTTAGTTTTTTGATGAGAACTATATGGTGGTATACTGTATCTATCACAAATTATAAGGAGGTTTTCATATGAACTGGAAGAAATTATGTACATTTGCAGGCGGTGTTCTCTTTGGAACAGCAGGTGTTGCCATCCTTTCAAGCAAGGACGCAAAAACAGTATATACACATTGCACAGCAGCGGTTCTCCGTGGTAAGGACAGCGTAATGAAGACTGCGTCCACCATCAAGGAAAACTGTGGCGATATCCATGAGGATGCTGTAGATATCAACGAAAAGCGCTATGAAAAGAAGAGAAAACAGGAATACGAAAAGGCTAAAGCCATAATCGAGAGCTACGAAGAGCAGGAAAAGCCTGAAGAAAAGGAATAATGGTATAAGCTTATGAAATGTGTAGTATTACATGAATCAAGTAAAAAAATAAGGATAAAAATACCTTACCCGTATATGTCCATGCACAGAGCGGACCTCGTGGAATACTATATTCGCAACATCGATGTTGTAAAGGAAGTTTCAGTAGACGAAAGAACCGGCAATGCGGTAGTAACATTTCTTAATTCTTCTAAAAAGGATAAGGACAGTTTGTTTTCTGCACTGTCGGTTTTTGACCCTAGGGATGAAAGAATACAGGCACTTGTACCGGAAAACACAGGCAGAAAAATGAACCGCAGGTATGAGGAAAAACTGCTCTTTTCCGTTACGGGGATGATCATGAGGAAAATCTTCCTGCCTGCTCCATTAGCAGTAGCCAGAAGCGTGGTTAAGAGCATACCGTATATATTCAAGGGAATATGTGCTCTTAAAAACGGCAGGCTGCAGGTAGAAACCCTTGATGGGGTGGCTATAGCTACATCCATCGTGAGAAGGGATTTTGATACCGCTTCATCCATCATGTTCCTGCTTAGTATCGGAGAAACTCTCGAGGAATGGACGCGTAAGAAGTCGATCAACGATCTGGCCCGTTCCATGTCCTTAAATATCGATAAAGTATGGCTCAAAAATGACGGCAAAGAAATACAGGTTGGTGTAAATCAGGTTCTCGCAGGAGATCATATAATCGTCAGGAATTCAGAAATCATACCTCTAGACGGCAAAGTCGTAGAAGGTGAGATGACAGTAAACCAGTCCATCATGACCGGTGAGTCCGAACCGGTGGTAAAGAGTCCGGGTGGCTATGTATATGCCGGAACGGTCGTAGAAGAAGGAGAGTGCATAATCGAAGTCACGAAGACTGCCGGCAGCGGTAAGTTTGACCAGATAGTGCGTATGATCGAGGAATCTGAGAAACTGAAGTCTGATACGGAGGCCAAGGCATACAGACTGGCTGACAAGCTCGTGCCTTACAGCCTTTTGGGCGCAGGTCTTACGTATCTGTTTACAAGGAATGCGACTAAAGCCCTGTCATTCCTGATGGTTGACTACTCATGTGCCATGAAGCTGTCCATGCCGCTGGCAGTTCTTTCAGCCATAAAAGAATGCAGGGAGCACAGGATATCCGTAAAGGGCGGCAAATTTATGGAGGCCATGGCAGAAGCAGATACCCTGGTATTTGACAAAACCGGAACGCTCACTCATGCCACTCCTACTCTGATGGATGTAGTTAGTTTCGAAGGCCGTGACCCTGATGAGATGCTGCGCATAGCCGCATGTCTCGAAGAGCATTATCCTCATTCCGTAGCCAACGCCATAGTAAAAGGAGCGAAGGACAAGGGACTGGACCATGACGAGCTGCATTCCAAGGTCGAATATATTGTGGCACACGGCATAAGCAGTTTCCTCGATGATGAACGGGTAGTCATAGGCAGCTATCACTTTGTCATGGAAGATGAGGGTTGTGTGATCCCCGAAGGTGAAGAATATAAACTTGACGAGATAAACAGAGAATATTCGAGAATTTTCATGGCTATCGGCGGCAGACTGGCAGCAGTTCTCTGTATTTTTGATCCGTTAAGAGAAGAAGCCGGCGAGGTTATCAAAAAACTGCATGAACTGGGCTTCAAGAAAATCTGCATGATGACCGGCGATAATAAAAAGAATGCCGAAGCCGTAGCTGCAAAACTAAGCCTCGACGAGTTCTGTGCAGAGGTACTTCCTGAGGATAAAGCAGAATTTATCAGGAAAGAGCATGAAAGAGGACATAAGGTCGTCATGATAGGTGACGGAGTAAATGATACTCCCGCTCTCTCCGAAGCGGATGTCGGAATAGCTATACTCGACGGTGCCCCCATAGCTAGGGAGATAGCAGATATCACTATAGCTTCAGATGATCTGC
>JAEEKN010000061.1 GCA_016282435.1 Lachnospiraceae bacterium
GTTCGCTATCTTCTCGGCAAAGGATTCAGACTTTTCCTCTTCTGCTTTTGCTTCTGTAGATCCGGCTTCCGATGCAGCAGCTTCAGAGGTTTCACCTGATGATGCAGGTGTGTTTACTGAAGCTTCGGATGTATTTCCTGTATCAGCCTCCACAGACATCCTGATACTCTCATACTCGCTCGCATATGTGTTTATCCTGTATGTTCCAAATACCAGCATAAGTACCGATACTATAAGCACCGAAACACGTTTTCTGCCGGTAGTTCTGTTCTTACTCATCATAACTCCATTCATGGTTATATTAAGAATATATTACAATTTTTGTTTTTTTCAATAGATTATATTGTAAAATCTGTTTTCGAAATAAAATATAATATATTTACCCTAAGTATAAAATATAACCATATAAATATCTTATTCGGGTATAAAAATAACCTCAAACAATTTTAGTTTGAGGCTACAGATGTGTGTGACAAGATTCGAACTCGCGACCTTCTGGTCCGTAGCCAGACGCTCTATCCAGCTGAGCTACACACACATTCGTTTTTCAACGACTTGTTTATAATACTGTAAATTCGAGTGATTGTCAAGTACTTTTTTAATTTTTTTAGTTAAATATCTTTACATTCTTTACTGTTTTAGGATAAGTTCCACAGGACAGTGATCCGAGCCCATGATCTCGTTGTGTATGGCGGCATCTTCCATTCTGTCTTTTAGCTTCTCAGATACCACAAAATAGTCTATACGCCATCCCGCATTCTTCTCACGTGACTTAAACATGTAGGACCACCAGGAATATATATCCTTTTTATCCGGGTAGAAATACCTGAAAGAATCGATATAGCCGCTCTCAAGTACTTTTGTAAAGCATGCTCTCTCATCATCCGTAAATCCGGCGTTCATATGGTTCGTCTTCGGATTCTTCAGGTCTATCTCCTGATGTGCCACATTCAGGTCTCCGCAGTATATGACGGGTTTCTTTGCTTCCAAGGACAGGATATAGTCGAGGAAATCCTTCTCCCATGTCATACGGTAGGAAAGTCTCGCCAGTTCTCTCTGGGAATTCGGAACATATACGACCACAAAATAGAAATCTTCATATTCTGCGGTGATCACACGGCCCTCGTGGTCATGTTCTTCTATGCCTATTCCGTATGTGACATTTAAGGGTTTTACCCTGGTAAAAAGCGCAGTACCGGAATATCCCTTTTTCTCGGCATAATTCCAGTACTGATAATAGCCTTCCGGTTGTATGTCGTGCTGGCCTGCCTGAAGCTTTGTCTCTTGAAGACAGAAGATATCGGCATCGAGGGCTTTAAAGCTTTCTTCAAAGCCCTTCTCGATGCAGGCGCGCAGCCCGTTTACGTTCCATGATATTAATTTCATATTTTTTCTTTCTTTAATGGACCGCTCCTGTATGTGGAGCTTCCGGGTTCATTCTCAAAATAGTTGGTTTTTGCACTTTCCTCTAAACCGCTGGTATTGGGAATGTTTGTGTTATTGGTATAGTTCCTGTTGTTCCCCTGACCGTTCTGTGTACCACCGTTCTGATAATTCCCGTACTGAACATTCTGGTTGTTGTATCCGTTGTTCTGATATGAGTTATTTGAACCGCCGTACTGAACGTTCCGGTTATTATAACCGTTATTGTAAGTATTACGGTTGTTGTTATATCCGTTTTGGCCTCCGCGTCCTCCACGGTTACCTCTGCCGTTTTGGCCCTGACGGCCCTGGCCGCTATAGTATCCGCCGCCGTTATTATAGGTCTGCTGTGCGTTTCTCACATCCCCTGTGGGACTCGAACCGTACTGACGTCCGTTATAGGTTCCGCCGACTCCCGCTGACATCCTGTCACGTGAACTGTAGGGATTCGACCCGTTGTTCACGGTAGAACTGTAGGGGTTTGCTGAGGTATTGGGTCTTCCGTTTGAACTGAATATCTCATTCAGCTTCACGCCCAGATTGTTGGCGCCTTCACCTATCTTCTCACCGAACTTCTCGGCAGCTTCTCCAACTTTTTTTCCAAAATCATTATAATTGTTGTTATTGTTGTTTTTGGCATTATTATATCCGTTATTGAATCCGTTACCGAAGTTCTGTGCGGTGTTTTTAGCGCCCTGTGCGAAACTTTCTTTCTTCCCGGGATTCTCTATCTGCGGTTCGTTATACTGCTTTAAGAGCTTGTTTTCCTTTGAGGTCTGTATAGCTTTTCCTATACCGCACCCTATCATTAGTACGCTCGCTCCGGCGATTCCGGCAAGTATCGCTACTCCGTCAGAAAAGAACGAAACACTTGCAAGCGGAGGTGAAAGTTTTATGGCTCCTATAACAGTGGCTGCAAGTACTGCCAGTGCAACTCCCGTTTTCTGGAAAAATCTTTTTATCTTTCCCAACTTTATTCCACCTTTTTATCAACCTTTAAGTTCCATGAGCTTGGACTTCAGTTCGCCTTCGATCCTTCCAAGTTCCTGCTCGGCTGCGGCACGCTTTGCCTTGCCGTCGCTCTGGATCTTCATAACCTCATCAAGAGTAGAGATGAGGTTCTCATTTGTAGCCTTCAAAGTCTCGATATCTACTACAGATCTCTCAGCTTCCTTTGCTGTCTCTATAGTGGCAATCTTTAAGGTTTCAGCATTCTTCTTTAAGAGTTCATTTGTCATGTTGGTGACTGCGGACTGTGCTGCTGTAGCCTGACGTCCATGCTCGATACCGAGTGCAAGTACCATCTGTGACTTCCACAGAGGGATGGTGTTCACGATAGATGACTGGATCTTCTCTACCATGAGTGTATCGTTGTTCTGAAGCATTCTGGTCTGAGGACCCATCTGTATGGAAATCATACGTGTGAGTTCCAGGTCGTGAAGCTTCTTCTCGAATCTCTCGCAAAGGTTTGCAAAGTCATTGTATGCCTGTGCATCTTCCTGTGAACCGCTCTGCTCTGCCTTCTTACGAAGTTCTGCAAGCTGTCCTTCCCTGACTTCGGCAAGTCTCTTCTTACCTGCTATGATATACATGGTAAGCTCTTTGTAATACTTGAGATTCAGGTCATACATCTGATCGAACAGAGCAATGTCCTTCATAAGGGTTACCTGATGCTGTTCAAGCATTTCTACTATTTTATCTACGTTTGACTCAGCCTTTGAGTAGTTTGCCTTCATTTCCTCAAGGTTGTTCTTTTTCTTCTGGAACCATCCGGCGATACCCTTCTTCTCGGGCTCATCAAGGGTTTTCAGCTGAACTACCAGGGATGAAAGTGTATTACCGATCTCGCCGAGATCCTTTGTCTTTACGCTGTTCAAAGCGCTCTCGGAGAAAGTAGCTATGTGCTGCTGTGCTGCGGCACCATAGGTCATTACCATATTCGAATCAGAAATATCTATCTTGGATGCGAAATCGTTAACTACTGCCTTTTCTTCTTCGGTCAGCATGTCTTCGTTGATCTGTACAGCATTCTCGTCTCTCTTCTGTTCTTCCTGCTGTTTCTGCTGATCTGCATTGGGATTAAGAGTCAATGTAGGCTCGAAGGTGCTCGCTGCAGAAGGCATCGAAGGTGCAGATGCAAATGCGGGTGCTGCGGGTGCAGACATGGTCTGTGCGGCAGCGGGAGCTGCTGCTTCCATAGTAGGAGCTGCAGGCGCTGCAGGTGCTGACATAGCTGCATTGGGGTCAAGTGTTAAGGTGGGCATTCCGTTATCCATTTAAATATCCTCCTTGTGAATATTCTTCGTTTGTTTTTACCAATGATTGGTGTATCTGCATTATAGCATATCTTACATATATAAATATACCGTATAAGTTCTTAAATAGTCATTAAATATCCCCGGTTTCCTGCAAATTAGAGATATTTATTATCTCTGACAGGAAAAACCATCAGAGTTTTAATCCTGTGATGGGATCGTCTTTTAAGCCTTCCTGCTTCAGCATTCCTTCCATGACTTTTATCTCTGCCGAAATGTCCAATGCGTCATCCGCATACAGAGCGTCGAGCTGTTTGTCAAATGCTGCAAGCGAAGTGTCCATCATCTCTTCCACCTTGCCCTTGGTTCCGTCAATGTTCATGCCGGATATACCGGTCTCATCCATCCTGTCATAGGCATTGAGCAGTTTCAGGGTAGTGGGCAGATAGTAGTTGAAGAACTTTCTGACCTGACTCTTTTTTCCGGGATTCTCTACTATAAAGTCCACTATCTTCGTGGTGACTTCTTCGAGGTGAACTATCTGTGATGATACCTTCTCGTCTTCGATAGCTTTATCCAGACGCCTCATCTCCGAGATGGCTCTCTCTTCTTCGTCAAGAAGCTTGTCTATAGCTTTGTCCCCGGTTCTGGGTCTTCTCTTGATATCGGGATCGACATCGGGCTTCTTTTCTTCCTCTTTTACGGGTTCCGGCTCAGGTTCCTTTTTCTTCTCCTGGTCTTCAAGTTCGACCAGCTGCTTGGGCCAGAACATTTTGCTGATACCCCAGCCGCAAAGAGATGTGATACCTGCGAGGAAAAGTCCTGATACGGAAGCCGGAAACAGTACAACTCCTCCTACAAAGGCTGCTGCTGCAACATATATCGGTCCGGCGTTACTCCAGGGACTTTTTTTGAACGTTTTAGCCATATTCCGTGGCAACTCCTTTTAAAAC
>JAEEKN010000062.1 GCA_016282435.1 Lachnospiraceae bacterium
AGGGCTATAAGCCCCAGCTTTCCTACCGGGATTGTCTCCAGGAATTCGTTTTGGGTTGACATTGAAGTTCCTCCTAGGATATTTAATTTTTTGTGATCCCGTATTTGGCACGGGACAACATTAAGGACGCATTAAAGCTTGAGACGGATATCGTCTCCGATCAGTTTTATAAAGTCATATTCCTTCATAAAACGTGAAAAAAGCCTTTCCCCGTATCTTTCAAGTATCATCTTGGGTGTGAGATTTGTTGAAATAACCGTTGAAAGACGGTTTACTATTCTTTCGTTTATGATGGAATAGAGCTGTGAATCCGTAAAATTATTTGACATTTCCGACCCCAGGTCATCTATGATCAGAAGCTCGCAGGTCATCAAAGAGTCCCTGGACGAACCCTGTTCCTTATACCCGTTCTCCAATCTTATATACTTCGACAACATATCAAAAAGGGAAAATGTCGTATAATACATAACAGTATGATTACTGTTTAATATTTCATATGCAATACAATTGGTGAGAAACGTCTTTCCCAGACCTGTATTTCCGTAGATCAGAAGATTTTTGGGATCCGTATCAAAATTCTCTGTAAATCTGTTTATCTTTTCCCTGATATTTAAAATATTTTTATAGGGGGTACATTTCAGTTCCCGGTCATAGTCTTCTTCACGATTGGAATACAGACTTTCGTTAAAAGTCTTGAAATTCTCCTTAGCTATAACATCTTTGATATTCGATTCCTCGAAGATCAGATTTGTAATTGCCGACTTAAAACAGCCACAGGGTTCGGTACCTATAAAACCGGTATCCCTGCATTTATCACATTCAAAATGTTCTTCCAGATAATCCGGAGCATATCCGTTCTCTTTTAAAAGCAACTTTTTCTCATCGGCAAGAGCGGTGATCCTTGCATTCAGATTCTTCAACTTCGAATCGTCACCCATAAGCGCAGACTTGCCTGCGTTCACAGACTCGGAAGCTATGTTCTCGTCTATCTCTTTAACACGCGGTATTCTGTTATATACCTCTTCCGTTCTTTTGTCAAGCTCATAGCGGGCCTTTATGCGTTTTTCATCAAACTTTTGCATGAGAATATCATACTGATAGTTGCTTAATCTCATAAATCACTCCGTTTACTGAACTCCAAGTTTTTTCTTTTCTATCATATCAAAATCTGCGTCGGAATACTGCCTCTGTGAAAAAAGCTGCGGTACATTTTTTGTATTCCTGAGCGCTCCCTTGTTCTTATAAGCAGCGCCCGTTGTTGCGGAACTCATATCCAAAGCCTTGACATCCTCTATGTTTTTTACTTCACGATCGTGCCAGCTTGTCAAAATCCTGTCGGTATATCTGAAATCCGTTTTCGAAGTCGAAAGAACAGTCCTGTTGCAAGCCTCTTTTACTATCTCGTCACTGAATCCAAACTCATAGTACCAGCGGTGAGCATACTGCAGTTCCGCATCGAGTAAGGGACGGCTCAGTCCGAATGCCGTCTTTATAACAGCAAAACGGTTCGAGAACTCTTCTATGTCCTTCAACGCTTCTTCAGTGGTGCGGATACCTTTCGAATGCCACTCACGGGCAACCTTCTCGATATATGAACCGGATTTCTTTCCTTTTTCTATGCAGTAATCATACAGGAACCTGATAAGATCGCATGAGAATCCCAGTTCTTCGAATATAAACGAAACAGTCTGCAGATCTTTGGTCGTAAGAGTCTTGCCCAGGGCATTCTCTATATAGTCAATCAGCTCATCGAATTCAGGGTATTCATCCTTAAAGGACTGGATCATCTGCATGGAATAATTGGGCTTTTCCTTCTTGTCCATACCGGAATCATCGATTTCCTGTATCTTTGATTCTCTTTTTTTAGATGAGGCAAGTACATCTGAGGGATCATCCTCGCTTACACTCGACGCAGGAGCTGTTCGCTCAGAGCGATTCTTTGAAGCGTGTGCCGAAAGAAGGGTGATATTCGATTCTTCCTCAAGCTCCTCTTCAGCCTCATCCTCATCGAGATCGTGCACAGTTATGCTCTTGACCCTTCCATCCCTGAAACAGTGCACAGAAAGGACCTTCTGCTTATCCCAGTATTTGAGGGCCGTCTTTATATCCTTCTCCGTCTCGTCCAGAGCTTCGGCTATGGAAGCTATGGAAATAGACATAGGGGGATCCTGAAGACACCTCAACAGATAAATATATACTTTTACATCACTTCCACGGGCATCGGTCATATATTTATCGATAAAAATATTAGAAACTACGGTCGAGGTTGCTCTCGAACCATAGGATAAGGTTATACTTGAATCCATATCATGTGCCTCACGTTTCTGATTGTTACTTTTCACAGTAACCTGCATGGACACATTATAGCACAGATTACGGATTATGCAATCTCAAAAAAACGGTCAACACCCTGTCGAAAGGGATTGTGGATAGCGTGGATAAGTGCCGTCCACTCCCTAAAACATTAGCCCCATGATGTTTATCATTTTTTATGTGGATAATGTGGATAAGTTTATGATTTCAGGAGATCTTCCCCTATTTTAACAACATTTCCGGCACCCATTGTTATTAACAAATCACCCTCACCCAAGTTTTCGGATAAAAATTTTTCAGCCGAATCAAACGTGGAAAAATAGTGTGTTGTTTTACCGTATTGATTTTTTATCTCTTCTGCCAGCATTTTCGAGGAAATAGTACCCGGATCCTTCTCTCTGGCAGCATAAATATCGACCAGAAGCACTCTGTCGGCCATTGAAAGTGCTTTGCAGATCTCATCCTTGAAAGTAATGGTCCTGGAATAGGTATGAGGCTGGAAAACACACCACAGGGTCTTATGCGGATACTTTACAGCAGCCTTCAGTGTAGCCTCCATCTCAGTCGGATGATGAGCGTAGTCATCTACGATAAGAGCTCCGTGGAATTCGCCTTTTTTCTCAAAGCGGCGCGCGGTGCCGGTATACCGGTTCAGGCCCTTTTGGATATCTTCAAAAGGAATGCCAAGTTCAAGTGCCAAAGCAGCTATACCTGTAGCGTTGCTCACATTATGCTCTCCGACTACCGAAAGAGATATCTTTCCGACAGGAGTCTCACCCTTCATCAGAGTAAAGCTGCCCATATCATATTCATTATAGGTGATATCCTTTGCATAGTAATCTGCTGAACTGTCTTTGCTCGAGTAGGTTATCAAAGGACATTTGACGTCTTTAAACAGAACTTCATAGTCCGGTATACTTTTTTCTATAGTAAGGATACCATCCGCCGGCAGCAGATCGGTAAACTTTTTATATGATGCCCTCTCATTTTCCAGTGTCTTAAAGTAATCCAGATGCTCTGCTTCTATATTAGTAATGATAGCATGTGTCGGATGGAATTTTAAGAACGAATCGGTATACTCACAGGATTCTATAACCATATTACCCAAACCGCCGTCACGGACCTGTCCGCCTATGGCACTTAAAACTCCTCCTACCGATACGGTAGGATCAAGCCCCGCTTCAAGAAGTATAAGGCTCATCATAGAGGTAGTAGTGGTTTTTCCGTGAGTTCCGGCCACAGAGATATTCCTCTTATAATGAAGCATTATATCTCCGACCATGCCTGCACGGTCTATAGCCGGTATGCCGCGGCGTTTTGCCTCTAAAAACTCGGCATTGTCTTCTTTGATGGCTGCCGTATATACGACTACGTCACAATCTTCCGGCACATTCTCCGGAGCGCAGGAATACCGACAGGTGATACCGAGTCCTTCAAGTTCTTCCGTCAGCTCGCTTTTTTTCATATCGGAACCTGTAACCACAAATCCTTTGTTGTGCAGCAGCTTGGCAAATCCGCTCATGCTTATACCGCCTATTCCTATAAAATGCACATGGCACGGATTGGAAAAATCAATGTATCTCATGTTATTCCTTCTTTCGTATGTTTTATCATTACACTCCCTACATTATCACTCTATTTGAATATTCTGTCAACAGTGATTTTTTTTATTGTTTTTTTATCAATAAATCCTTGAAAAGCAAAGCAAAATGTGCTAATATTACAAGTGGGGATTTATACTCATTTTTTCAGGTCGTACAAAGGGTAAAACACGCCGGATTAAAACTGAGTATATGCAAAATATAAATGAATTTGGAGGTGACCTGCTTGATTCGGAAAGAAATGATCGCCATGCTTCTTGCAGGAGGACAGGGATCCAGACTGGGCATTCTTACTGCCGACATGGCAAAGCCCGCTGTAAGCTATGGCGGAAAATACAGAATTATCGACTTCCCGCTCAGCAATTGCATCAATTCAGGTGTAGACACCGTAGGTGTTCTTACACAGTACCAGCCTTTGAGTCTGAACACTCATATCGGTATAGGTATACCGTGGGATCTTGATAGGAACATAGGTGGTGTCAGTATTCTTCCCCCTTATGAGAAGAGTAATGATGCCGAATGGTATACAGGAACCGCGAATGCCATATATCAGAATCTGAAATTCATAGAATTGTATAATCCCGAGTACGTCCTGATACTCGGCGGTGACCATATATATAAGATGGATTATGAGATTCTTCTTGACTTCCACAAACAAAACAAAGCTGATATCACTCTTGCTACATACCCTGTAGCCTGGGAAGATGCGTCCAGATTCGGTCTTGTCATCACAGATGAAAACAAGAAGGTTCTCGATTTCGAGGAGAAGCCCGCAAAGCCCAGAAGCAATCTGGCTTCCATGGGTATTTACATATTTACATGGAAAGTTCTTAAGGATGCGCTTATAAAGCTTAAAGACCAGCCCGGCTGTGACTTCGGTATGCATGTCATCCCGTACTGCCACCAGAACGGTGCAAACGTTTATGCTTTTGAATATAACGGATACTGGAAGGATGTAGGAACTCTCACTGCTTACTGGGAGTCTAACATGGAACTCATCGATCTGGTTCCCGATTTCAACCTCTATGAGGAGTTCTGGAAGATATATACCAAGAGCGATGTAAGCACGGCGCAGTATCTCGGCGAGAACGCTGTCGTATCCCGCAGTATCGTCGGTGAAGGTACCGAGATTTACGGAAAGGTATACAATTCCGTTATAGGACCGGAAGTAGTCATAGAAGAAGGTGCTGTAGTATCCGATTCCATCATCATGCAGGGTACTCATATAGGTAAGAACAGTAAAATAAACAAAGCCATCATAGCTGAGCGTGCCGTAATCGGCAACGACTGTGAGCTCGGCGTCGGCGACGAGATAGAGAATAAGGAACACCCGAACATTTACTGTAACGGACTGGTTACTTTGGGAGAAAAGACCGTCATTCCTGACGGCATCCGCATAGGCAAGAATACCGTAGTATCCGGAGTCACTACCCCGGACGATTATAACGGTGGCTGGCTGGCCGGCGGCGAAAGTCTCAGGAAAGTAGGTGAAAACGCATGAGAGCTATAGGTATAGTGCTTGCGGGCGGTAACGCTCCCAGGATGAAGGAACTTACTAATAAAAGAGCGGTTGCGGCTATGCCGCTTGCCGGAAGTTACAGAGCTGTGGATTTTGCCCTCAGCAGTCTGTCCAACTCCAAAGTTCAGAAAGTAGCAGTACTCACTCAGTACAACTCCAGATCCTTAAACGACCATATGAGTTCATCAAAATGGTGGGATTTCGGACGTAAACAGGGCGGTCTGTATGTATTTACCCCTACCATCACGGTTGACAACGGTTTCTGGTACAGAGGAACAGCAGATTCCATCTTCCAGAATCTCGATTTCCTGCGCGACAGTCATGAACCTTATGTAGTTATCACTTCCGGTGATATCATCTATAAGATGGATTTCAATAAGGTTCTTGAACAGCATATAGAGAAAAAAGCAGATATCACAGTAGTTTGTAAACGTCTCGGACGCTGCTCCGATACCAGCCGCTACGGTATCATCGGAACTAATGAAGACGGCAGGATCGTATCCTTTGACGAAAAACCCAACGGTTCCGAAAATGAACCTCTGGTTTCGGCCGGCATCTATGTATTCAGACGCCGCCAGCTCATCGAGATGCTTGAACGTGCAAACGAAGAAGAGCGTTACGACCTCGTCCGTGATATCATTATCAGATTCAAGGACGTAAAGAAGGTTTATTGCTATGAACACACCGCATACTGGAGAAATATAGCATCCGTAAACGACTACTACGATGCAAATATGGATTTCCTGAACAAGGACATCCGCGACTACTTCTTCAGAGAATATCCTGATGTATATTCAAAAGTAGACGATCTTCCTCCCGCAAAGTATAATGCAGGAGCTGACGTTCGCAACAGTCTGGTGGCCAGCGGTACCATAGTAAACGGCAAGATAGAAAATTCTATCATTTTCAAGCAGGTATATATAGGTAATAACTGTACCATCAGGAATTCTATCATCCTGAACGGCGTTCATATCGGAGACAACACATATCTTGAGAACTGTATCGTGGAAAGCCGTGATACCATCAAGCCTAACAGCAATTACACAGGTGAGCCCGGCAAACCCCGTATCGTCATTGAGAGAAGTGACAGATATCAGTTGTGATTTTATTTTAGAAAGGTTACAGCCTCTTCAGATTTTTCGGAGAGGCTGTATTTTTGAGAGATGAAAAAAGATTTATTGAATATCTCGCTAGCTATCACAGGAATCTTAGCTGTTATAGCACTTGTAATTTTTGTTATAAAACTTGGTAATCTTCCTAAAAACGAAAGTGTGGACAAACAGACGGAAACAGGTGCTCCCGCAAATGAAGGAAGCAATCCGGTAAAAACCGCAGATTCCGGTAATAGCGATGCCGGAAATCTGAAGAATCTCACAGGGAGGAATACAGATTCCGGCAACACGGATCCGGAAAAGCAGGACGTCGTGGTAATCTCTCCGACTTCTACTCCCACTCCTTCGCCTACTCCTTCGCCGACGCCTTCACCTACTCCCACACCCGTGGTAAACATAGGAAATATCGATCCGTCGAAGCCGATAGTAGCCCTCTCCTTTGATGACGGTCCCAGCACAAACACGACCAGCATACTGGAGACTCTCGCAAAGTACGGTGCTCATGCCACTTTCTTCATGGTTGGAGAAAATATTGACATGTATCCCGATCTCGTAAAAGCGGTTTATGAATCGGGCAACGAGATAGGTAACCACACTATAAACCATGCAAACTTAAAGACTCTGAGTGCCTCGGAGATCAGGAAAGAAGTAGAAGGAAATCAGGATAAACTGAATAAAACCTTAGGAACCGATCTGAAGTTTATAGTAAGACCCCCTTATGGTAACGTAAACGACACCGTAAAATCTACAGTGGAACATCCTCTGATCATCTGGTCGGTAGATACTTTGGACTGGAAGTCCAAGGATGCCCAGAAAGTATTTGAAGAAGTAAAGAAGAGTACAAAGAACGGCTCCATAATCCT
The DNA here is from genome assembly GCA_016282435.1 of Lachnospiraceae bacterium. Lineage (GTDB taxonomy): Bacteria > Bacillota > Clostridia > Lachnospirales > Lachnospiraceae > RUG11977. The sequence continues at coordinate 7,409 of JAEEKN010000062.1, forward strand.
GATGCACGATTTATACAAGAGTACCGCCGAAGCAGCAAAGCTTGTAGTTCCGTGGCTCGTAGAACAGGGCTACCAGGTATGCTCGGTCAGCGAAATGTATGCCGCATGTGAAGTGAAACTTGAAAACGGCAAAACATATAACGGAATCACACGAAAATAAAGCATTAAAAGACCCCGGCTTTAACTAAGCCGGGGTCGTCATATTTTTAATATCCCTTACTCAGGTTATCAAAGTAACCCTGGATCAGAATAATAGGTGTTCCCTTGTCACCGCTTCCCGAAGTAAGGTCGCAGAGTGAACCAATAAGATCTGTAAGCCTTCTGGGTGTAGTTCCCTGAGATACCATATCTCCTACCAGTGACTTATCCTTGTTCTTCGCCAGATCCGCATCCTTTTCACGGATACGTGCCTCGATAGCCTTTTTAAGTTCATCACCCTTAAGGTCTGCGAAATCATTATCAGCCAGATACTTTAACTTAAGCTCGTTTGGCTGTCCAATGAGACCTGCTGTATGGAAAGGTGATACTACAGGATCTGCAAGTTCCCAGATCTTGCCTACGGGATCCTTGAATGCACCGTCACCATATACCATAACTTCTATGTGCTTTCCTGTCTTTGCTTTTAATTCAGCCGCTATTTTCTCTACTATGGGCTGTGCATTATCAGGGAAAAGCTTTACAGTCTCTTCGGTAGCTTTGTTGCTTCCGAGAAGTCCGTACTGTGAATTGCATCCGCTTCCATCCACAGGTGCATTAAGAATTTCATCAAGTCCTAAAACAGTCTCTCCTCCTGCAGCCTTTAAGAGTCTCTTTGAACGGGCTCTTGTATGGATATCACAGCAGAGAACATCTTTTGTATATTTCAAAATAGTCCTGCAGTCATTTGCAAGGATTACTTCGCATTCACAGTCCTGGCTCTCTATAAGCTCTTTATAATACTGGATGTAGTCAACACCTGTAAAAGGATGTTTTACAATACCAAAGTAATCACGGAACTGCTTCTCAGTCAGAACATCGGTCCAGGGATTTATACCCTTCTCATCCAGTGAATCGAGATCGATGAGGTGGTTACCAACTTCGTCAGAAGGATAGCTCAGCATAAGTACAATCTTCTTCGCTCCTCTTGCTATTCCTTTCAGGCATATAGCAAAACGGTTACGGCTGAGGATCGGGAATATAACACCGATTGTCTTCTCTCCAAATTTGTTTTTGATATCCTTCGCGATCTGGTCGCAGGAAGCATAGTTCCCCATGGCACGTGCCACTACTGCTTCCGTAACAGCTACAACATCCATATCCCTAAGCTCAAACCCTTCGCCTTTGGATGCAGCAAGTACACTGTCGATAACAATCTGTGCTATGTCGTCCCCCTGCTTGATGATAGGTGCACGAACGCCTCTTGATACTGTTCCGATAAATCTCTCCATTTAGTCTTCTCCTTTATTTGTTTTATATACTTCTTTATCAACTTCTTTATCAACGTGATTGGTTATTTATGATATAACTTTTTGCTCTGGTATACAGGCTCGCATGTCAGGTTTACACCCAGCTTCCTGAACGTGTTCATATCCACCTGTGCCAGAATTACGCTCGAATGAACCTCACAGCCTTTAAGTTTTTCTATCTGCTGCATAGCTGTCTCTGCCAAAGGATCGGTAGCTGCACATATAGACAGAGCTATCAGTACCTCATCCGTATGAAGTCTTGGATTGTGATTTCCCAGATGATTTATTTTAAGGTCCTGTATAGGCTCTATGATATTCGGTGATATGAGCTGTATGCTGTCATCTATACCACCGAGCGTCTTTAATGCGTTAAGCAACATAGCCGAAGATGCACCGAGAAGCGAACTGGTCTTTCCTGTGACGATTGTTCCGTCAGGAAGCTCCATGGCTGCCGCAGGTTCTCCTGTAGCTTCAGCTTTGTCCATAGCGGCCTTTATGCAAGGACGGTCATCCACTGTAATGCCTGCCTGCTTCATCAGCAGATCTATCTTTAACGCCTGATCTTCTCCGCAGTTACCCTGACGCTGCTGGCAAAGTGTATTGTAATAACGTCTGATAATTTCCTGATTCGATGCTTTTCTGACTGCCTCATCATCTATGATACAGTTACCTACCATGTTTACACCCATATCGGTAGGGGACTTGTACGGAGATTTACCCAGGATGGTTTCAAACATAGCGTTAAGTACCGGGAATACCTCTACGTCACGGTTATAGTTTACCGTCTGCTGCCCGTATGCTTCAAGCTGGAACGGGTCGATCATGTTAACATCATTCAGATCGGCTGTAGCTGCTTCATAAGCCAGGTTCACCGGATGCTTTAACGGCATGTTCCATACGGGGAATGTCTCGAATTTTGCATATCCGGCCTTGACGCCGCGTTTATTATCATGATAAAGCTGAGAGAGACATGTAGCCATCTTTCCGCTTCCGGGTCCGGGTGCGGTAACTACGATCAGCGATCTCTCAGTCTCTATATATTCATTCTTACCATAACCCTCATCACTAACGATAAGAGGTATGTTTGCAGGATATCCTGGGATGGAGTAGTGCCTGTAAACCTTGAGTCCCAACGATTCAAGTTTGTTTTTGAAGGCATCCGCGCTCGGCTGTGAAGCGTACTGAGTAAGAACTACGCTCCCAACATACAGTCCGTAGCCTCTGAATGCGTCTATAAGTCGAAGAACGTCAGCGTCATATGTGATACCGAGATCTCCTCTCACTTTGTTCTTCGCGATATCCCCCGCATTGATGGCGATGACTATCTCTGCCTGGTCTTTTAGCTGTGCAAGCATCCTGATCTTCGAATCGGGAGCAAAGCCCGGGAGTACACGTGATGCATGGAAATCATCAAAAAGTTTTCCACCGAATTCCAGATAGAGCTTCCCACCAAAGCTTTGTATACGCTCCCTAATATGTTCCGACTGCATTTTCAGATACTTTTCATTATCAAATCCTATTTTTAACACGTCACGCCTCCCAATAACGAGTTATTCTCGTTCTTATAAACACTCTCAAAAACAATTTAAAATTATATCAAATCCACCCAGAAATATCAATATGAATAATATTTTTTTAGTTTTGCGGCTTATCTGGTTTTTTTGGTACTGTGCCAGTACGAGGTACCTGAAACCACATCTTTACCATGGGATGTTTTCATTTCTTCCAGGTCCCTTGTCAGCGCACTACCCTCACTTTTTTGTTTTTCAGAAGTATTAACATCATACGTCAAAGGTCCGCCAACACCACATACATTAAGAATCAGATTCTTGAATTCACCGGAACCTATATTATATTCTTTAGGTGCTTTAATCACATCACTGTTTAACAGATCCATAACCGTAGCATGCGGATGCGTCTCCATAAACCCGACTATTAGCGGCTTAAACTCTTTAACAAGTTTCTTTTCACAATCCCTGCAACAGTTATCAATCCCATCCTGATTTATGTAAAATACTTTACATATCGAACACATACATGTTTTACTGATATTTTTATTCATATTTCTCCGTATCCGATCCGGTATTCCTTTTCTGCTTCTCTCAGTAAAAATCCTCAAAAATAATAATTTATTATAGCAAATCCGGCAGAAAATATCAATACGAATCACGAAAATTTCACTATTTAAAAAACTTGCCAAAACGCAAAAAATCTTGTATTATATATAATGAAGTAATTTGGGGCTTTTATTAATCTAACGAGGGAATAAAGATGGATTTAAATCATATATTACAACTGATAGGCGGCATAGGTCTGTTCCTGTACGGAATGAAATACCTGGGAGCCTCCCTGGAGAGGCTGGCAGGTGCAAGGCTTGAAAAAACTCTTGAAAAACTCACCGGCAACCGGATTAAAGGACTTCTATTCGGAGTTCTGGTGACGGGCGTCATCCAGAGTTCTTCCGCTACCACCATCATGCTGGTCGGTTTTGTAAACGCCGGCATCATGAAGCTCGGTCAGACTATCCCCGTACTTTTAGGTGCGAATATCGGTACCACCATCACAGGACAGATTTTAAGACTTGGTGATGTATCCGGTGAAGGCAGTACATTTTTAAGTATGCTTAAGCCCTCTGCTTTTGCCCCCCTCATGATAGGTATCGGTGCTTTCATCATGCTCATCAGCAAGAAGAAAAAGGCAAATGACACCGCATCCATTCTTCTCGGATTCGGTATCCTCTTCTTCGGTATGACCACCATGGAAGTAGCCCTCGATCCGTTAAAGACTTCAGAAACATTCCATGAGACATTTACTACATTTACAAATCCTTTCATAGGATTGGCACTCGGTATACTCCTCGCCATGATACTTCAGAGTTCATCTGCAGCTGTAGGTATCGTGCAGGCAGTAGCCGCCGCTACCGGAAACATCACCATGGCTATTGTGGCACCCATGGTCATCGGTATCAGCATCGGTAAGCTTTTCCCCGTATTTCTCGCCAGCATCGGAACCAAGAAAGAAGCTCAACAGGTAGCTCTCTCGCAGTTGTTTGTCAGTGCCATCGGCGGTATACT
>JAEEKN010000063.1 GCA_016282435.1 Lachnospiraceae bacterium
AAGCTGCGTTGGCTACGGAGATGCTGCCAAGAATGAGCAGGGCTATGGGTATACCGGAACTAGTTGCAAACACGATTATAGATTTAATATTTCCGGGGATGACGTTACTCCGACAATTTCAGTTGATCCTGTCAGGGTAGAAGCAAAAGTAGGGGATCCTGTTCCGGACAACCTTGTTACTTTCAGGCTGCACAATTGTACTCTTACTAAAACTCTGGCAGCCGGAACCAATATCACAGGTTGGTTTGTTCAGTATGATGTCAAACATTTTCAGTGGTTTGGGTATGCGCTTGAGAAGTTTGGAAGTTCGTTAAAAGTGGAAATAGTCCGTTTCGTTTCGGGAGAGGATTATTTTACCTGTAAATTCACAGGTAAGGCGAAGGTGGCCGGAGCCGCGATGTTGCGTCTGTTCCTCGAAAACAGCATGACGACTCATTCTGTAAGGGTATGGAGTGGTGCTTATGAAAGCGCATATTTCGTGGCCAGCGATCCCGACCTTAGTCCCAAAGCCTATATTTCCGAGAGAACCATTGGAATGAAAACAGGCTTTACGGTTGATACCTCGGATGACGTTTTTGTAGCCGGTATTATGGGCGGAACGGATGCAGAGAGTCACGATGTGGTGTATGCACTGGATCTGACTGATCCTACATCTGTCAACAAAAATACAGATGTTTCGAGCTGGTTTATAGGTCTTCCCGCAGGTGTGAAGGCTTATGCTGCTGAAAAATGTAAAAGTCCCAGTCAGCACGTTGATGATTATCGTGACACCTTGCTGGTATATTTTAAAGGAGTCCCGCAAAAAGCCGGAACGTATAATGTAAGATTTAAGCTTAAAAGAGAAGACTACCGGACAATCACATCAATCGAGGAAATGGCGGGAGGCCTGTGGGTTCACTGGGGCTATAGTAATTATGGAAATATTGAATCGGACACAGCGCTCACTGTTGTTGTGACCGATGCAGATAAAGTAGCTTACGCTTTCGATAATTCCAAGGGTGAAGATATTGCGCAGCTAAAGTATGAGGATTTCATCGAAGCGGCGGATGAAGAACCGGTATTCCTGAACGGTAATATTGCGACTGTAAAGTACGTGGAGGTTACCGACGGAAATACTTTGATCAGGAACATTGACAGTTACAGTATTGAGGAAAAATCTTTCGGTATTTATGTCCCGAAAATCACAACCACTAAGGCGTATAATGCCGGAGAAGCAGTAAATGATCTTGTAAGGCTGAAGAATTCACCACTGTCGAACTATACGATCCGTACCGATGGTTATATTTTAAAAGGTACTCAATGCGGACTTGTACTATCCGTGTGTGTGAGTAATGAGGATATTACCATTACTCCGTCAATGGATGGACTTGAAGTGCAGATATTTGACGGCAGCTCATGGCGGGATGTAAAGATGCCTACGGGTTCGTCTTATGCAATAGGGGAGACTATTTACGGAGATGCTACCCCGGATGCATCAAAATGTGCCGGTCTTTCAGCATCTATCGCTGATTGCAGCATTAATGGAATTGCCTGGAACAAACTGATGGATCAGGAAGGTATAGAGATCACGGTTAACGGTGCTGCATTTAAGGACAGTATTACCGTGAAGAATACTGATGTTACAGGATGGTTCAAAAATCTTCCGAAAGCCTTGAGGGCCGTTGTAAAGGAGAATGCAGGCAATAACTCAAAGAAACTTAAGATCGTATTTACGAGAGTTAAAGACGGAAAATGGCAATATCTGTACCCGGAATCCGCCTGCACCGATCCGATAAGGGTTGCCATACCTTTGAGTGCTCTTAATGCTTCAAACGGAAGCCCTGCACCATGGCAGAAGCTGAACGGCGGCGTTGTTACAACACTGAATGAAAATGCTGTCTGGAATATATTATCATCAAATGTGGCTAGCACTATGGATAAGCCGATGGTCGTATCCAATACGATAACCGGAGTTTATAAAGCCGGTTCTCAGGATGGAATAGGAACGGATGGTTTTTCTCTATACGTTTATCTTCCGCGTTCAGCATACCAAAAATTGATGGAAGAAGTAGAGAATAGAAGACAACAGCTTCAGGATCATCCGGAGAATTTTCAGGATTGGAGTCAGGAAGAAAAGAATCGTTTTCTTCAGCCTGATATCACGGTCAGGTTAAAGGCAGAGAATGGTCTCTTTAAGGATATCAATGACCCTTCTTCAGATGGTTTGGGATTATATGGCAGTACGTTCCAGCAGATTTCTTCAGATGGTTTATACGGTGTGAACGTAAGCATAGGATTGAGGAACATTAAAGCTTCCAAGCTTGCCAGCGGCCGTTTTACAGTGAGCGTGATCCTTTCAGGCGAGGAAGTGGAGCTTAATGGAAAGAACACCTATGTTTACTACCGGATCCTTGATAAGATTCCTGATGAGCAAGGGGCAGGAAATAGTGGGAACAGTAGCAGCAGTACCGAAAGTGAGACTGTAGATGTAAAATCCTATACTATTGACAAGACAGATGCCAATGCACCGGACATCTGGGTAAACGGCAAGGATGATAAGAAGCTGAATACTTTCGGTAAAACCTTTACTCTTGATGGAAAGCTTCTGGTATCATCGATTCCTTCGGGCTGTAAAGCAGTAGTCAGTGTTACTGATACTACAGTGGTTTCATATGATAATGCGTTTAGTAACGGAAAAGGTCTTAAATCGAATACTGCTAAAGCGTCATACAAGTCAGGCAAGGTGGTAGTTACGGCAGGCAAGAGCGCGGGTACTGCCCGTGTATGGGTGGCAGCTTATGACAGCAAGAAAAAGGCTGTTAAGGCGTGTGGATATTTTGATATTATTGTCGGAACGGCACCGAAGAAGATTTTTGTAGCAAAAGCTAAAGATGGTTCCTCAGGCAGCAGTACCTCAGGAGAAAATTCTGAAAGCAGTTCATCGGGAGTCGATTCATCTGCAGTAGACGCTTCGGATGCTGTGAAAAGCATATCGCTTAATGCGGGAGAATCGATTACACTTGTAGCAGGAGCTACCGGCACAGAACTATCAAAGTATTCTAAGTTCTCGTGGTCAGTATCAAAGGATGGCGGATGCCTTGCGATAGTTCCTTCGGAGGATAAAAAGTCTGCTATTATAAGTGTTAAGTCTGCACCTACTACCGGGAAACCTGTAAAGGCAAAACTTGTGGTAACCAGTATGGAGTCGGGCAAAAAGGCGAGCTGTACAGTCCTCATAAGCAACGAGGTCACGGGCTTCAAAGGCTTTACAGACGCCATATCTATTGAGTCAGCAAAAGATGCCGCAAAGCAGAGGGATATAAAGCTTGAGCCTATATGTGCTGCAAACGGTAAGACTACCGACAAAATAAAGGTATATATCACGGACTCTACCGGAAAAGAAGAAGGCTATACCTGTGACGGAAAGAAATTTACTCTCACTTCAAAGTCAAAGAG
>JAEEKN010000064.1 GCA_016282435.1 Lachnospiraceae bacterium
CCAATATGGCATCTGGCTGGATGCCTTTTTATCAGATAGTTTAATAAGGTTTATCGATGATGATACAAGTATCTCCAACACTTCATATCCATATTCACTCTTGTGTTTATCCAATATAGTAAATATTTTATCTAAAGCATACAGATTTCGATTACAGAAATAATCGTAAATGGATGCCTTATCCTTTATTGCAATTCTAGAATTTGGTATTAGTTGTTTATTCTTTAGTCTTGATAATTCACGATTTCGAAACGATGAATATCTATCACAAAAATATGGATTTACCTCACTTTTTTTTCTGCCAGATAACTTTCCATTTTTACACTCTTTATACCAATATGAAACCGGCACCAAATCACCATTTATCATATCAAAATGGCACCTTTCAATTATTCTTATCTGTTCATCTTCTTCAAATTGGTATATGTCGTTACACTCTTTTTCCACAGACATCACAAATGCGTCTATCACTGTTTTCAGTCTGCTTAAATCCCATTTCTCTAAAGATATTTTACACAACTTGAAAGCAATAGGATTTATATCAAAGCCTACTGCCCTCCTATCCAACTTGCTGGCTTCAATAATGGTTGTCCCAGAACCAAACATAGGATCTAAAACAACATCTCCTTCTTTTGTGAATACTTCTATAATTTTTGAAACAACATTATACGGTTTCCGCGCCATATAGTTGTGAATAAATCCGCCCGGATTATCCACTACAGGTTTTATCTCTTTAAGTTCTTCTGCGAATCTTTTTATTACAACCTCTCTACTATCTGGATTGTCACAGAAGAACAAAAACTCTTTCACTTTCTGGTCTGTTTCCGTAGCCCTCCCCTGGGAGGAGTGCTTTAGTTCCACCTTATCAACTCTTACATGATATCTTTCCTCAGCCAACCTTAGAATCTCGTATATTTTTACCAATGAGTTTTCAGAGTAGCTAATGACAAGTTCAAATTTCTTATCAGCGCAAGCGTTTATCATTCTTTTGAATGCATTTACAACCTTCGCTCTCTTTCCAAAATCAGAAACCGTTCTATCAGTACGATATCTGCCAACAGAATATTCCTTCGTCTGTGGGTTAATTGCGGGCTCTGGATAATCATAAAGACACAAGGTGTTCAGCACATGATAATACCTCGAATAATGTTCCTTAAAATATGGTGGATCTGCGTAAACCATTGTTTTATCTTTTGCCTCAAAACTGTCCAGAAAAACAATAAAATCCATGTTGTGACACTCATGAACTCTTTTGATTCTATTTAGAAGCCCTTTTTCACTAAACTTCTTTATAGCCTCTTCAAAAAGTACAACAATACTTTGTTTCCTTTTTTCCTTAATATTTTTAAATGTTCCTTTACTCTTAACCTTTAAAAACTGTGCAAAATGTGTGGTCGTTGAAGCGCACTGACTTAACGCTGACATAAGCGCAGCAAACAAAACATATCTACTTCTTTCATCAGGGCATTCTAATATTTGTGTTGCTATAGCATCAATTTGACAACACTGCTTTATTCCAAAATATGCATTAGCATAATAAGTTAAAAACAAACATGGAAAAGGAATCTCTTGGTCTTGTTTTCCCGGGTGTATATTTGAAACCAGTTTCTCTATACTTTTTAATCTTTTATTATCCGTCTTAGGATTAAATATACTTGGTGTGTCATCTGAAAACCTTGCGTATTCTTCATAACAGTCTAATTCGCTTTCAAAGAATCTATTCTCTTCATCAATTGCTTCAGCAACAAATGAACTTGAATGACTATACTTTTCATTAACGCCTTTTCTAAATGAATCAAAAAAACTTCTATCGATATTGCATCCATTTAAAATAGCCTCATTGATAATATATGCATAGTATTCTAGGTCGTTACTAATAATTTTCTTATAAGGTGATAATGCATATCCAACAGATCCTGTTCCTGCGAACAAATCTATAACTGTACTTATTTCTGTATTGTCAATAATAGGCGCACAAATGCTATTAAGCATTCTACTTTTGCTCCCCATATATTGAAGAGTTTGTATTCTATCAATTTTCACATCAAAGTTCCTCCAAGATGTTTTTTTGATAATCGTCTACCTATATACAAGTTAAGAAACCACATATATAGGAGTCCCTTTAATTCATTCAATAAAAGCCAGCTTTTCCATATTGCATTTCTTTTCCATCTAATTTTTTTGAACAAATATCAGAACTATCATTACATCAACGCATTTATATCTACTCATTTGCCTTTATACCGATTGTGTTAGAACGTTAATAATGATTATAATTATAATCTATATCCTTCAGTTCTTCCTTAAAACCCTTCACCACTTTCTCCGGTCCCAGTATCTTTACTTTTGTTCCCAGTCCGAATACCCAGCCGAAGAACTGCTCACTCACGGCGACATCTACATTTGTTTCCGACCAGCCCTTTTCTTTGCCGGAATGAATCATGATGTCCTTTCCGAAGCGGTCTATGATTACTCCGACCATTTCATCCTTGAAGCCAAGCTTTACTTTTGTCTTCTCGCCGCCGTGCATATAGAAGTTCTGTTTTGCATAGTCCGCAAGGTCTGAATCCTTGAAGTCCTGTCTTCCATTCCTGGCTTTGTCTGTGATGTATATCTCTTTTATCTTATCTACCCTGAAATGCTTTATAAATTCTTCCTTCTCGTCGTATGCCACAAGGTAATAGTTCTCGTTATCCCATACAAGTGCCCAGGGGCTTACGATATAGTCGTCCTTCCTGTGAGGTACCAGCTTTTTGTCCAGGCTCCACTGCATGTACCCGAACTTTATCTGCCTATTGATCCCTATGGCACGGTGTATCTCATCGACTATCTGGAATACGCTCTCGTTCATGGTCTTGACACGTCCCTGTACTATGACCTGACGCTTAAGCTGTCTTGCCTCATGTTCGCTTGCAAGCCCTGCGACCTTCTTAATAAGATCCCTGGACTTGTTTTCGGAGATGAACTTTGAAGACTGTATCGCATCCACCAGTAGCTTCAGCTCAGCCATATCAAACTTCTTGCTCTCCAAATGATAAGCGTAGGTGCTGCCTTCCTTCTTCCCGACAACCTTTAAGCCAAGCGTCTTTAAGGCTTCTATATCATCATAAAGGCTCTTCCTGCTTGCCGTAACCCCGTACAGCAAAAGTTCCGCCTCTATCTGCTGCAATGTCAGTGAGTGATCCTTGTCCGTTTTTTCCAGTAAAATACGTGCCATATATGACAGTTTCAGCTTCTGATTCTTCCCTGTAGGCATACCCCAATACCTCCTCTAGGACTGATACGTTTAGTATACCATTTTAGGGCTACAAATAGAAGAGTTTTTTTATATATTTATACAGTAATATCTACATTTTTCTATACTACGACTATAGTATTACTGCATGTCCTTCTCATGCCGGCAGAGATGAAAATGCGGGCATGTGGGACAGAAGCATCGGCAGCGCCAGCTCTTTCCGTGTAATATCTTTCTTATCCAGAATCTTAATCTTTCCATAAGTCCTCCATATATGTGTTTTTGACCGGTTTCTATATCAGTTTCCTGTCTTATTTTTTCATATATTAGATCATCAGGTGTCCCATAGACTGCACTCATCTCTCTCACCGACGAAAGTTAATAAAGTTTTAATAATTTGCATCAAAAAAGCATAACCCACAGCATCTCTGCCATAGGTTATGCTCTTGGATATCATTTTACGGGCTCTTTGAACCTTGTCCTGGCTTCCTTAGCCTTTATCTCAGCCTTTTTCTCTGCTATCTTTTCCTTTACGGATACCCTTCCGTGCTCTGCGACCATTGGTTTGAACAGCTCAGGATTGGTACTGCGGATGCTGGTATGATAGCCGGTCCCGCCTGCCACTATTATATGATCCGTTACCGGTATCCCAAGTATGCTCCCAGCTTCCACCATACGCTTTGTTACATTCATATCCGCCTGGCTTGGATCCATGGAGCCTGAAGGATGGTTGTGAAGTGCCAGTACGGACTTCGCATTCGAAAGGATGGCCGACTTAAAGACGTTCTGTATCGGGATCTGAGCCTGGTCGAGGTCGCCGATGCTGACTATATTGAAATTTATCGGGTGCCTCTGCGTATCTAGGTTTACTACGCATACATACTCCCGGTCCATCTCTGCAAGGGCTATCGCCATTACAGCTACTGCCTTGTCGGAATCAGTGATGGCTTCATTGCTGTACAGCGGTTCGGCTTCTGACAGCTTAAGCCTCACCTGTACCTGCTTCAGTTCATACTGTTCAGCTATCTTCCTCACCCCCTTGCCCGGGAGGATCCGTTTTCCTGTTAAATTCAATCTGTACGCTTACGATCGCCAGCGGGTTTTCTGCCAATACCTCTTCCAGCTTCCTTGAGCTGTCAAGCGTTATGATATCTTTTTCTTCTTTTGGTTTGTCCATTTCTTTAAGCTCCTTTCCTGTTTCCGGCGCTGCCAATCTCTTTTATTTACAGGCTTTTCCTAGCATGTTCCCTGCGGGCTATGGCAGCGTACGGCGTGAACTTTCCGGAAGCTTACTTCTCTACCTGATGGTTCTTTACAGGATTGACCTTTTCAACTGCCGTCTTGGCTATTATGTCTTTCTTCTCAGCTATCTGTGCCTTTACGGATCTGCGCTCATGATGGGTATCCTTCCTTTCAGACTTAGGCTCAGGTGCTCCCTTTTCCCCGTATGCAGCATCCTTCTCACCCACGGCTGCCATAAGAGTCTTTTCTGCCTGGCGCTCTTGATAATGGTCTGCACGCATGATCTCATGGGCCTGTGAGTCATAGACATAGACATTATCGGAAAGTACCTCGTTGGGCTTTACTTCTGTCGCGTTTACGGTACGGACCATTTCTTCAAGGGCAGATCTATCCATTTCTGCTGCATTCGGAAGGATCAGCACCTCATGCACGCTTGAGGGCAGGATAACGTAGTCCCCGCCAAGCTTTTCGGCTATCTCATCCATCTTCTGGGTATCAAGTACAGCCTTTGCCCCGTAATGCTTTTCACTGTTTGAAAGGACATACATCTGGGGACCGGCGTCCTCCGGAGGAAGCATGAAGTCCATGCTGTGGTCGTTAGGCGCACCGTCAGGGAACATCAGCTCTATCATCTGTTCTCTTAAGCTCTTTAACTGTATGCCTGAGTTCTCAAGGTTCTCAAGAGCTATGCTGTGCAGCTCTTCTGTTGAAATACCCCAGTCAGCCATGAGCATGTCAGTTACAGTCGTGCTCATCAGATTATCGGGATCCTGCTTTCCGAGGTTTATGGAATAGATGACCGCAAGGTCTTCCAGCTGTGTAAAGGGCTTTCCTTCAAGGAATTCTGCGTTGTTCTCACAATTTACAAGCCTGCACTCTATCCTGTCTTTTATCTTTTCGATATCCCTTACATCCTCTATGGAGAATGGGATGGATGCCATATCGGCCTGTTCTCTTAAGTCCGCTATGTTTTGCAGGATCTCATTCATGCTCTTTCCATCGTTATACTCCTCAAAAAGACCGTTCAGATAGATATTGGGTGTAATATTCTCATCTTCCTTCCTGATGACAAGACCGTCCAGCTCCATACCGTTGTTCTTTACTACCTGTTTGATGTCTACGGAAGCGTTCTCATAGCTTTCGTTAAGGTAATCCTTGATATTGTCTACTATTTCCTGCTTAAACTGTTCGTAATTCATGCTTTACTACCCCCTTGTACCTTCATTTTGTCGATAGCTTTGTTCAGACCGATTATCATATCGCTGTACTTCTTGTATCTTCTTTTCATCTCTTCAAGATCAACCTTATCGAGGTCTACTGAGGGTTCCTGCTTTTCTTTTAATGCCTGCATTTTGTTCTCCTTTTCAAAAAATATAGTCTTCGTCATCGTCATGGTGATACATGCTTCTTAAAATCTCCATGTTTTTCAGATACCTTCTTTTTACAAGTTTCCTTACAACAAATCCCGTTAGCACAGATAAGAACACTGCCACCGCCGAGGTTTTTATGATATTGCTGCTATCCATGGGCTGCCCTCCTTTCTCCTATAGTGTCTTTTCAGTTTTCTTTACTGCCTTCTCTGCGGCATTTACAGCCTTTTCAGCGGCATTGTTCTTTATCTCTGCCTGTTTCTCCGAGATCTTGTCCTTTAAGGATTCCGTGGGTCGGGTCGCATCCAGCATTTCCTTTAGTTTCTTGTTGGGTACCCATTCGGTTTCTGTTTTCCACTCATGCTTTCCGTCAGGCAGATCCCCGGTTATGACATCCCTCTTTAATGTGGTATGCCCTTCTTCGGGAAGCTTCAGGAACATTGTGTTCTCATGGAACTGATCCTCGTGGATCCTGTTTGGAGGTGCTAC
>JAEEKN010000065.1 GCA_016282435.1 Lachnospiraceae bacterium
ACAAACTCCGATGTGGTCATCACCGAGATAGGCGGAACGATAGGTGACATCGAATCCCAGCCTTTTCTGGAGGCAGTGAGACAGATATCGCTTGAAGTGGGAAGGGAGAACAGCCTTTTTATCCATGTGACTCTGGTTCCTTTCCTTCACGGATCCGAGGAGCACAAGTCAAAGCCTACCCAGCATTCCGTAAAAGAACTTCAGGGCATGGGTATAAACCCGAACATCATAGTGCTTAGATGTGATGAACCCCTGGAGGATGAAATATTCAAGAAGATAGCCCTTTTCTGTAACGTAAAAGAGGACTGTGTCATAGAAAATATCACTCTGGACTGCCTGTATGAGGCGCCCCTGATGCTGGAAAAATCCTCGTTCTCGAAAGTGGTATGCAGGGAACTGGGACTCAGTACTCCCGAGCCTGACTTAAAAGAATGGACAGGCATGGTTGACAGCATAAAGAACAGGAAGCTCGATGTGACAATAGGACTTGTCGGAAAATATGTAGCCCTTCACGACGCATATCTGTCCGTAGCCGAGGCCCTGAGACATGCGGGATATTATCACAACGCACACGTCGATATCAAATGGATAGATTCGGAAGAGATAACTCCGGATACTGCCGGATCGATACTCGGCGGGCTGGACGGCATCATACTTCCCGGAGGATTCGGCAACCGCGGAATAGAGGGAATGATCGAGGCAGAAAAATACGCACGAGAGAAAAATATACCTTATTTTGGCATATGCCTCGGAATGCAGATAATGGTTATCGAATATGCGAGAAATGTTGCGGGTATCAAAACAGCAAACTCGAGAGAATTCGATGAGGAATGTCCCGATAAAGTCATAGATTTCATGCCCGGACAGAACAATGAGATAAACAAGGGCGGAACACTGAGACTCGGAGCTTATCCCTGTAACTTAAAACCGGGGACAAAGATAGAAGAGTTTTACCGTGCCGGCCAAAGTGCTGCCGGGTCGGATACACTTAAGATCAGCGAGAGACACAGACATCGCTATGAAGTAAATAATGATTACAGGGAAAAACTTGAAGCTGCAGGACTCGTGCTCAGCGGTCTGTCACCTGACGGACATCTGGTAGAGACAGCAGAGATACCGGGAAGAAACTTCCACATAGGTGTTCAGTACCATCCTGAGTTCAAGAGCAGACCGAACAAACCTCATCCGCTTTTCAAAGGATTTATCGGAGCTGCACTTAGAAAATGACAAATCGATCAGAGGTATATCATGAGCATACATGAGGAATGCGGAGTCTTCGGAGTATATTCCGAAAAAGAAACGGATGTGGCAGGACTTTCCTATTATGGATTGTACGCCCTTCAGCACAGGGGGCAGGAAAGCTGCGGAATAGTGGTAAACAAGGACGGGTTGTTTTACTCTCACAAGGACTTGGGACTTGTGAGCGAGGTATTTACGGAACCGGTCCTTGAAAGTATGCCTCAGGGAATGATGGCTGTAGCACATGTACGCTACGGTACTACAGGGGCTACGAACAGGGCAAACACCCAGCCCATAGAAGTAAACCATATGAAGGGCAGGATGGCTCTTGCACATAACGGAAACCTGTCGAATGCCTATGAACTCAGAAGCAACCTGGAGATGCAGGGAGCCATAT
Organism: Lachnospiraceae bacterium; assembly: GCA_016282435.1. Lineage (GTDB taxonomy): Bacteria > Bacillota > Clostridia > Lachnospirales > Lachnospiraceae > RUG11977. The sequence goes on from JAEEKN010000065.1 coordinate 1,637, forward strand.
TCCATACCACGAGCGATACAGAGACCATAGCTTATTATATCACGAGGGAACGGATAGGATGCGGCTCCATAGAAGAAGCCGTAGAACGGGCTATGAAGTATTTTGAAGGAGCCTATTCGCTGGTCATCATGTCTGCGCAGAAGCTGATATGTGCCCGCGATCCTTTCGGGTTTAGACCTCTATGTTACGGCAGGACCGCTGACGGGACCTATATAGTGGCATCTGAGTCATGTGCTCTGCGTGCGGTAGGTGCAAAACTTATCAGGGATGTAAATCCCGGTGAGATCGTCATGTTCTACAACGGCGAAGTAAAGTCCGTAGGGACTGTACAGCCGGAGCGTGGCGAATTAAACGATTCAAAAAGAAAGGTCTGTGTATTTGAATATATATATTTTGCACGTCCCGATTCGATCATAGACGGTGTATCCGTACACGGGTCGAGAGTGAGAGCGGGTGAGATACTCGCAGAGGAACATCCTGCGGATGCGGATATAGTTATAGGAGCGCCGGATTCCGGACTCGATGCGGCACTCGGATTTTCAGCGAAGTCCGGGATAGCATACCGGATGGGTTTTATAAAGAATAAATATATAGGAAGAACATTCATCTCACCCACTAAAAAAACAAGGGTCGATGGTGTAAAGATAAAGCTGGCTGTTCTCGACGAAGTGGTAAGGGACAAGCGCGTGGTCCTGGTGGATGACTCGATAGTCAGAGGAACCACGATGGGACGTGTGGTAAAACTCTTGAGGGACGCCGGAGCAAAGGAAGTTCATGTGAGAATATCCTCACCTCCGTTCCTTCATCCATGCTACTACGGAACGGATATTGATTCAGAAAAAAATCTTGTCGCATGTCATCACACAATTCCTGAAATATGTGATATAATAGGAGCGGATTCACTGGGGTACTTCCCTGTGGAAAGACTGGGAGAACTCACCGGAGGCAAGGGTTACTGTGACGCCTGCTTTACCGGGGCATATCCCACAACGGTTCCGGACGATACCGGAAAAAACAGATTTGAGCAGCCCTTAAGCAAATAAGCCGGTTACGCAGGCTGAGTAATCGACGAAAAATATGGTAGGAACAGGTACACATCATGAGTACAAAAAGAAAACTGATAACAGAAGACGGACAGGAATATGTAGGATACGGATTTGGTTCGAATGCAAGCCGTGTCTGTGAGCTGGTATTCAACACTTCCATGGCAGGATATCAGGAGATAGTATCGGATCCCTCGTATACATATCAGGCTATTGTCATGTCATATCCCCTGATAGGAAATTACGGAATGGCGGATGATGATTACGAGTCTGATTTTTTGAGCGCGGGAGCCCTGATAGTACATGAATACAACGATATCCCGAGCAACTTCAGAAGTGTTAATACTTTATCGGAAGTCATGGTAAAATACGATGTTCCGGGCATATACGGAATAGATACCAGAAAACTGGTACGGTTCATCAGAAGCTACGGTAGCTGCAAGGTTCTGATCACCGATGAGAGCACGAGCAGGGAAGAGGGCCTGAAAATCCTGGAGAGCACAAACATCCCGCAGGATGCAGTCAGCAAAGTAAGCTGCGGGAATATCTGGAAGTCAAAGGTCGTTGTTAATCCCTCACATGGGAATCTGAGCGGTTCCATGCTCTTAAGTTCCAAAAAGAAACATATCGTAGCCATAGACTGCGGTATGAAGAAAAATATAGTAAGTTCACTGAACGGTCTGGGACTTGATGTTACCGTTGTTCCGTGGAATACGGACTATGAAGCCGTAAAGAAGCTGCATCCCGACGGAATATTTGTATCAAACGGACCGGGCAACCCCGAAGACGTACCGGATACCATCAGGACTGTCAGAAAGCTGATCGGAGAATACCCGATATTCGGTATCTGCCTCGGACATCAGCTGATATCCCTGGCTTACGGGGCAAAAACCTATAAACTGAAATTCGGCCACCGTGGTGGAAACCATCCGGTAAAAAATCTCTTGACCGGAAAAATAGAGATCACTTCTCAGAACCATTCGTATGCTGTAGATGTTGAGAGCATAAAAGAAACGCCTTTGGAAGTTACGCATATAAATATTCTGGATAATACCATAGAGGGTGTGAGATGCACGGAAGACCGTGTTATGAGCGTACAGTACCATCCCGAGAGCGCACCTGGACCGAGGGACGGAAGTTACTTATTTGATGAGTTTTTAAAGAACCTGTGATAATTTAATAAAAGAACTTAAAACAGAGGGAAAAACCATGCCGAAGAGAACGGACATAAAGAAAATACTGGTGATAGGCTCCGGACCGATAGTCATCGGCCAGGCTGCCGAATTTGACTATGCCGGCACACAGGCTTGTCTGGCCCTGAAAGAAGAGGGCTATGAAGTAGTGTTGGCCAATTCGAACCCCGCCACCATCATGACGGATACAGCCATAGCGGACAAGGTATACATGGAACCGCTGACCCTTGAATATATAGCGAAGATCATCAGGTACGAAAGACCCGACGCCATAATCCCCGGACTGGGCGGCCAGACCGGACTGAACCTTGCTATGCAGCTCGAGAAAAAAGGAATACTTGCAGAATGCGGTACCGAGCTTTTGGGAACAAAAAGCAGCAGTATAGAGATGGCGGAAGACAGGGAACTGTTTAAGGAACTCTGTGAAAGACTGAACGAGCCGGTACTTCCTTCAGATATAGCACACTCTGTAGAAGAAGGCCTGGAAGTGGCTAAAAAGATAGGCTTCCCCGTAGTGCTTCGTCCTGCGTTCACCCTGGGCGGAACGGGCGGAGGATTTGCCGAAAACGAAGAAGAGTATGAAACCATAATGAAAAACGCCCTGAAGCTTTCACCCGTTCATCAGGTCCTTATCGAGAAAAGCATAAAGGGATTTAAAGAGATAGAATACGAGGTAATGCGTGACAGCAACGATACGGCTATCACCATTTGTAACATGGAGAACCTCGATCCCGTAGGTATCCATACGGGAGATTCCATAGTAGTATGTCCTTCGCAGACGCTTACCAACAAAGAATACCAGATGCTCCGTGATTCCGCTTTGAAGATCATTAGGGCACTTGAGATAGAAGGCGGATGTAATGTACAGTTTGCGCTGGATCCCAATTCATTTGATTACTACCTGATAGAAGTTAACCCCAGGGTTTCCCGTTCATCGGCCTTGGCATCCAAGGCCTCGGGTTACCCTATAGCCAGAGTATCGGCTAAAATAGGCATAGGTATGACTCTGGATGAGATAATGCTGGCAAACACACCCGCATCGTTCGAACCTGCACTTGACTATGTGGTTACAAAGATGCCTCGTTTCCCGTTTGATAAATTTGCTGACGCAAACAACACTCTGGGTACCCAGATGAAGGCTACGGGTGAGGTCATGAGTATCGGAAGGTGCTTTGAGGAGAGTCTGCTTAAAGCCATCCGTTCACTCGAGACAGGTGAATGCCATCTGTACAATAAAAAGTTTGACGGACAATCCACGATAGAGCTTGGCAATTATATAAAGAACGGCACCGATGACCGTATATTTGCGATAGGCGAGCTGTTAAGACGCGGCTGTGAACCGGATACGATACATGATATTACAAAAATCGATCGTTTCTTCCTTGATAAACTGAAAAATATCATAGATATAGAGAATGAACTGAAGACCTTAAAGTATAACAGCGAGAATCCCGGACTCGAGGTGGCAGATCCCGGTAAAGCGGGAATGCTCGCAAACGGCAATGCCGATGAGTATGTGAGCTCCGGAAATATTCTCGATAATGACGGAACAGGAGAGAAGAAAGCTCAGGAAAAGAACAGGGGCGAACTTGAGGAAAGCATAAAAATACTTGAAAAAGCCAAGAAGTTCGGATTCTCCGACAAGGAAATAGCTATTCTTACGGGAACCAAAGAAAAAGTGATCAGGAACTTGAGAAAAGAATTCGGTATAGTTCCCGTATACAAGATGATAGACAGCTGTGCTTCCGAATTTGAGAGCTACATCCCGTATTTCTATTCGACATACGAGGATGAGAATGAGTCCATCGTATCGGATAAGAAGAAAATCGTGGTACTCGGTTCGGGTCCCATAAGAATAGGACAGGGCGTAGAATTTGACTATTCTACAGTTCATGCCGTAAAAACCATAAAGGCATCCGGCTATGAAGCCATCATCATTAACAACAACCCTGAGACCGTCTCGACGGACTATACCTGTTCGGATAAACTGTATTTTGAGCCGCTCTGTACAGAGGACGTGATGAACATCATCGACCTCGAAAAGCCTGAGGGAGTTATAGCTACTCTTGGAGGACAGACGGCCATCAATCTGGCGGATTCTCTTAAAAGTTACGGAGTGAAGCTCATCGGAACCGACGATGACGCCATAGACCGTGCCGAGGACAGGGATCTGTTTGAAAACCTCTTAAATGACCTGAATATCCCCAGACCGAGCGGAATGGCAGTTACCAGCATAGAGGCCGGAGTAAAGGCAGCAGCCGAGATAGGATATCCCGTGCTGGTGCGTCCGAGCTTCGTTCTCGGCGGAAGAGCCATGCAGATAGTGGCAAAAGAAGAAGCATTAAGGTCGTACCTTAAAACAGCCGTAGAGATAGATGAGGATAAACCCGTACTTGTAGATAAATATATTCGCGGAAAAGAAGTGGAAGTGGATGCCATCTGCGACGGAACGGATGTGTTTGTTCCAGGCATCATGGAACTTGTAGAACGTACCGGAGTTCACTCGGGAGATTCCATCAGTGTATATCCTCCTTTCAGCATTTCGCAGAAAGTAAAAGATACCATTCTTGATTACGCATTTAAACTCGGAATGGGTATAGGGATTGTAGGACTTTTCAACATCCAGTTTATAGTCGATCCCGATGAAAATGTTTATATTATAGAAGTAAATCCCAGATCTTCGAGAACCGTACCGTTCCTGTCAAAGGCTACGGGATACAGCTTAGCGGATATAGCTACCAAGGTTATGCTCGGCGAGAGCCTGAAATCACAGGGGATTAACGTAGTATATCCGAAGGAAAAAGAACGTTATTACGTAAAGGTTCCCGCGTTCTCATTCTCGAAGCTGAACGGAATGGATGCATATCTTTCACCTGAGATGAAGTCCACCGGCGAGGCTATAGGCTATGACAAAAAGCTTCACAGAGCTATGTACAAAGCTATGATTGCCTCAGGCATGAAGCTTCAGAATTACGGAACCATCGTGGTGACCCTTGCGGACGAGGATAAAGAGGAAGCCCTTCCTTTGGTAAAGCGTTTCTACGACATGGGCTTTAATATCGAAGCTACCATCGGAACAGCGGTATTCCTTAAAGAACACGGAATACGCACCAGGATCAGGCATAAACTGTCTGAGGGCAGTGAAGAAATCCTTGATTCATTAAGAGCCGGATATGTCAGCTATGTAATATGTACACGTGCGGTCCTCTCCGGTATACACTATGTGGACGGAGTAGCCATCAGAAAAACCGCATCCCTGAACGGTATTACGATGCTCACATCCCTTGATACCGTGCGGGTTCTGCTCGACGTTCTGGAAGAGATCACGATGGGCATATCCACTATCGACGCCGAATAATCAATCAAATCAATCAATCACAGAACCGTCCCGGTGATTGAAAAAAGAAATGAATACAGAAAGAGAGAAAAAATATGTCATTACCGAACAAACATTACGGAGAATTAAAAGACTCATACTTATTCTTCAATATAGCTCAGAAAGTAAAGAAGTACCAGGCCGAGCATCCCGATAAAAAAATGTACAGGCTTGGTATCGGTGATGTATCGCTTCCTCTTTGTGATGCCGTTATAAAGGCTCTTCACAAAGGAGTAGACGATCAGGCAAACAAGGACAGCTTCCATGGATATATGCCTGAGTGCGGCGCACCGTTTTTAAGAGAGAAAATAGCAGAGTACTACAATAAGAGAGGTGTTGATATCACTGCTGAAGAAGCTTTTGTTTCAAGCGGCGCAAGCGATGAACTCGGTGATATCATCGATATGTTTGACAGAGGCACATCAGTGCTTATCATGGAGCCTGCATATCCTGCATATGTGGATGCGAATGTGATGGCAGGCAAAAAAATATATCATCTTCCTACAAACAGTGATGAAGGATTCCTGCCCACACCCAAATCTGCAGAAAAAGAAGGCATAAAGGCTGATATCATCTATATCTGCTCACCGAACAACCCCACCGGTGCCGTATATACAAAAGAGGGACTTAAGGCATGGGTTGATTATGCAAATGCAAACGGTTCGGTAATCCTCTTTGACGCAGCTTATGAGGCATTTATAGAAGAAGATAACCTGCCGAAGAGCATTTTCGAGATAGAGGGGGCCAGAACCTGCGCCATAGAGATATGCTCACTTTCAAAGACCGCAGGCTTTACCGGCACAAGGCTTGGATATACCGTGATCCCCAAAACATTAGAGAGGGACGGTATGAACTTCAACGCTATGTGGGTGCGTAACCGTACCACCAAAACAAACGGTGTGAGCTACATCATCCAGGTAGGCGGTGCAGCAGTATTTACCGATGAAGGACAGAAGCAGATACACGAGAACATAAATATTTACAAGAACAACGCTAAAGTCATCATGAAGGCGCTTGATGAGGCAGGTATCTGGTATTGCGGCGGTAAAAATGCTCCTTACGTATGGATGAAGTGTCCTGACGGAATGGGAAGCTGGGAATTCTTTGATTATCTCCTGGAAAATATCCAGGTCATCGGAACTCCCGGTGAAGGTTTCGGAAAGTGCGGCGAAGGCTACTTCCGTTTCTCATCGTTCGGCAGTCCCGAAGACACCAAAGAAGCCGCTGAGAGACTTAAAAACCTGTTAAAGAAATAAGAAATTTTATAAATCGATACACCAAAAACGTCGTTTCCCAAAGCGGCGTTTTTAATTTTTTTCTTTACTAATAGGATAAAATATGTTATAATAACCAAAATTATATTCATTTTCGGACGGTTTTTTGGCTATATTTCCTATTGGGGAAGGAGGTGCGGCTATGAAGTTCAAATATTGCAGGATCCAGGGGAAGGAACTTGCTGCCAATACCAAGACAGGAAAAGGTATTTTCAGCATGTTGAACCAGATGGTTACAAACGGGGTCATGGACGAAGAGGATGTCGGTCTGTTTAAGGAGATAGACTCGTGGTTTGCTGAGGAACTTCCGTGGCCTCCGCAGTGCAAACGCCAGGAGAAGGTTATCTGTTATTTCAAGACCGAAAACACCGAGATGATGATGAAGATGGTTCAGCCGCTTCTGTGGCTGCTGGAACGTTACGAGCATCCTTATTATGTGGTGTATACGAATTTCCCCGGCGAGATAGTATATGAAGATGAATACCAGATAGTGGTAAAAGTCGACGAGAATGTCGTGATCGAAGATGTTCAGGCCAGTTGGACGCCTGATGACAAATAAAAGATAATTCCTGATATTTCCCTTTTTTCGTTTTCTTTCGGCTAAACTAAGTAGAGAATCATATAAGTGTATGTTGAAATAACGGAAACAGGGAAAGGAGGTTTGGATGGAGAATAAATTAAGACAGGTTTTTGAATACCAGCGCTTTGA